>CAZIAN010000001.1:0-8162 GCA_964537355.1 uncultured Pirellulales bacterium
TGAATGGGGATTCTCTTTAGCAGCGGATAACAGTTTCTACTTCTCTTCCACGCGCAAGGGGGGACGTGGCGGAGACGATATATGGTACGCTCCTTTTGTTGATAATACCTGGTCACAAGTTATCCATCTTTCTGCTTTAAACACCAGCTACAACGACGCCGGTCCGGGCATTGCCCCGGATAAATCTTTTATGATTTTTAACTCCGTTCGACCGGGAGGACTGGGTGGTGCGGATCTGTACTTAGCCCTGCGACGGCCGGATGGAACCTGGACGGCACCGAGAAATATCGGCTCAAGAGTCAATTCCGCGTATCATGACTTCGGATGTTATATCTCACCTGACAAGAAGTACCTATTTTTCTCCCGCCGTACAGGTGGGAATCCGAGCTGTGATGCCGCGGATATTTACTGGGTTGAACTCAAGGATTATTTGCCCGAATCCCAATAGTTCCAGTCAGATCGTGGATTAGCGAGTGTTCATGCGAGTGGAAGATTCCGCGTCCTTCCCGATGTACGTCAATCCCAATAAATATATGAAATTTCGGCATGAATTTGGTAGAATGATATATCGAAAGTTTTTGAAATACTGCTGAATGATTTATTTTGGGAAATTTCGGAAAGGAGAAAGAGTTCGATGAGAAAGCATTCTGGGAAATATTTCGTACTTGTGTGTGTGCTGCTGACAGTGGGAACTTTCTTGGGGGGGCGGAGCTTTGCGGAGACAGGTGATTTTCTATCTCCGATTTCTGTCGTTGCGGGAGTCGATGGTAAAGAGCTTTATATTGGCGAAACTACTGCCAATCAGGTTGCTGTTTTTGATATTGCTTCCGGCAAAGTTTCCAAAGTGATATCCGTTGGTAAAAATCCTGTCGGTCTTGATATTTCCGCCGATGGGAGCAAGCTTTATGTGACTTCTGCGGTGCCTGCCGGTAAGGTGCAGATAGTTGATGTTCGTGACGGGAGTGTGACTGACAGTATCGCCGCGGGTCATACACCGATTGCGGTTGTTGAAAGCCCGGACAGTAAAACGCTTTATGTCTGCAATCAGTACAATAACAACATTGGCGTGGTCGACCTTAGTTCAAAAAAGCAAGTTGCCGCCATTGCCGTAGTGCGTGAACCTGTTGCAGCGGCTCTTACTTCGGACGGCAAATATTTGTTTGTTGCCAATCACCTTCCTGCAGGGCCCGCGAATACAGATTATTGTGCTTCGGTTATATCGGTCATCGATACGGCTGAAAAGAATGTAATTAAAAATATCGAACTTCCGGACGGCAGCACGAATGTTCGCGGGATTACAATTTCGCCGAACGGCAGGAACGCTTATGTTACGCATGTGCTTGCACGTTATCAGTTTCCGGTGACATACCTTGAAAAGGGCTGGATAAATACGAATGCGATGACCATCATCGATGTGCCGGAGCGAAGGTACGTTAATACGGTACTGGTTGATGACGTTGACCTCGGCGCTGCCAATCCCTATGGCGTTGCCTGTACGGCCGACGGCAAGAATATCCTGGTAACTCATGCCGGCTCATACGAGCTAAGTGTTATCGACCGCAAGGGACTGCATAAGCGGTTGTTAGCCGCGGACTCGGCCAGACACTTTACCTCGGAAATTCACTCAGGAGGAGGTAGAAAACTCTTCGATAGTTCGTATTCTGCGGAAGATGTGCCGAACGATCTTACATTTATGGCCGGCATTCGTCGAAGATTGAAACTTGACGGTATAGGGCCCCGCGGTTTAGCTGTTATCGGCAAAAAGGTTTATATAGCGGAAATTTATACCGACAGTTTAGGCGTAGTTGATATAGACGCAGATGCTCAATCCGCAATTCAATCGATACCTCTTGGAAAAGTCAAACCAGCGACATTTATCCGCAAGGGCGAAGTACTCTTTAACGATGCTTCACTTTCCTACCAGAAGTGGAATAGCTGCACGAGCTGCCATACCTGTGATGGACGTGCAAGCGCATTGAACTGGGACCTGTTAAACGACGGAGTAGCCAATCCCAAGAATACCAAGAGCCTGCTGCTGGCGCATAAGACTCCGCCTGCAATGATTACCGGAGTTCGAGAGAGTGCCGAAGTTGCCGTCCGGAGCGGTATCCGCTATATTCAGTTTGCAAGTACTACTGAGAGGAAGGCACAGGCTATCGATGCTTACCTGAAGTCTCTTAAGCCGATTTCCAGTCCGTATCTTGTCAACGGTAAGCTGAGCAAAGCAGCCGAGAATGGCCAAAAGCTGTTCAGTAAGGCCGGCTGTGTGCTATGTCATTCACAGCCGCTTTATACCAATATGAGAAAATATGATATAGGAACGAGCACAGAACAAGACGACAATAAAGAGTTTGACACACCTACGCTCATAGAAGTATGGAGAACGGCACCCTATCTGCATGATGGAAGAGCTACGACAATTAAGGAGGTTTTGACAAAGTTCAATAAAAATGACCGGCACGGGCGCACATCGGAACTGACCGATAAGGAAATCGAGGAGTTAGCTGTGTTTGTGCTGTCTCTGTAAAGACAAATCTGAGTACAGTATTGTTTTCGTCATAGTGTTGCCGGGTATAAGGCCTAATTTTCACTGAAGCATAATATCCGACCATTTTTCATCGCAAGGTAGAGCCGGCCATTGGTTGCGGCCATACCATCCCATACTGGTGTGGATTCAAGATTATATTCGGCCAAATTTTTACCGTCTATTACCGACACAGCCTGGAGAACACTGCCTTTTTTGCCCTCCCAGGAGGCTGGGGCTTCCTGTGGATTCTCAAGCATAAGGGCCCCTTCACCCAGTTTTTCTTCAGCCCTGATAACATCGGGCGGGCCTGCTATGAACATAGTCTTGTCTGCAACGACCATGGCTGTTACCAATAACGGCACCTGTTGAGTCCAGCGATACTCAAGAGTTGAAAGGCTTGAGGCTGCTCTTTGTTTTCTATTTTCTCTGGATACGGCTTGTATAGTACCTTTATCTTTGTTGACGGGATCTCTGTCGAAGGCGAAAAGCTGATATTTTTCTCCGCCTCGCCATTGGCCTGTATTTCCTTTTGGATATTGGTCCCTGCCGTAGCCGAAAACTGATTTTTCATTGTACGATAGTATCCGGCCCGATGGCACGAGGTTTCCGATTTTCCACCACGCACTCCAATGGGAAAGGAATTCGTCATTAACAACCCAGTAGGCCCGGTGCCACCAAGTGTCATCAAGGAAACCGATAGGAGTAAAAAGATGCACTCCTGTTCCCGTTTCGCTTGCCTTCTCAAAGTCCAGCTTCATATGCCGCATATAAACATCATTGTTATAGGTCGAAAGGACATCTGACAGTACCCCCCGCATTTCCTTGCCGCCCTCTTTTGGCTGTTTTTGCATTTCAGGGTCCGGGCTGTAAATAACTGTTGCGGATATTTGGCTGCCGGTTTGGGGCTCAAGCCGATATAAGCGAATTCCGCCGTCGAGGTAGGATGAACGGCCGGCGGTGACAATTAATACACTGTCTTTTATCAGGACACTTCCATGAACAGGCCAGAGAGATTCCAATTGACCGTTGACGAAAGTCAAACGCTCTTCCGGGGCTGCACGAAAACGCCAGGCCAACTTCCCATCTGAAGCGCGCAAAGCATAAACCCATCCGTCAGCCGAACCGAACAGGACAAGCCCGTTGTCCACGGTAGGCGGGGAATCAACTCGCCCGCCGGCAGTGTAGCTCCAGAGTCTGCTTCCATCGTTGCCGGTGAGGGCGTGAACTGTGTGTGTATCGATCGATGCGACAAATATCCTACCACCGGCGGCAGTTACACTGGAAAGCCTGCTTCCCAAGTCCGCTTGCCATACTTTTGTGAGTTGACTGGGGACATGCGCATTCGTCATTCCGCTTCGTATAGCATCGTGTCTGTATGTCGGCCATGCTCCGGATTCAGTGTCACTGAGGGGTGGTGTTCTTTTTGAAACTTGTCCATAAGCAGGACCTTTTTCAAATCTGACATCGCTTTTATTCTTACGGGCAGGTTTGCGGTCGGGGGCCAGTGCGTAGAAGCCGTTTAGCTTTGTCTTCAGGTTGCAAGCGCAGGAATCAGGCGGGATATAAAGAAGGCCGTTTGCGGGCATAATGCCGTATTGACAGGTGCCGCGTATCCAATAATTCTGCCAGATCTCACCCGAGTTGACATCAATGAACTGGGCACCCTGATTGCCTAATATAATAAAGCGATTTGTCGCCTTGTTGCGGTAACAGCGGTGATGCATATAACCTTTTATCGACTGGATTTTTTTTTCGAGCGTTCCTGTCAAAGCATCAACGCCGATTCTTTCGAATTGCCTGCCTTTAGTCCATAACAGTTTATCGATAGCAAAAACATCGGGGGGAGAATTATAACCCGCCCAGGAGGAACCGGCCCATAGCCGCGTGCCGTCTTTTGCCGAATATGCAGTGATTTGTTTGAAATCGGCATAATACACGACTTCGTTATGAACAACTAATGTTGGTGATTCCCAACCTACTTCGTGGCCTTTGAGTTCCATTTCTATCGGCGCGTGCCACAGTTCGTCTGCGGTATCGATATTTAGGCAGAACAAAGTATCCTGAGTTTGGTAGAACAGCCGGCTGTCCTGAGCGGCGAGAGTTGGATGCACGAGTGACTTGATATCCTTTCGCCAGAGGATGTTATCGCTTGATGCGTCCACTGCCAAGATGGCGCGGACACCCGGTGCGGGTCTGAGGCCACGTCTTATCTCGGACTCCATCTGACTGGTTGTTTGTGGTTGTGTATCTATGAGCAGAATAAGTTTGTTATCGACATGCAGAATTTGCCGAGTATCCTCTGTGCCCTTATATACCCAAAGTGAGTTACCTGTTGCGGCATCAAGAACGCTGAGAGGAGCGTCGATGCCGAGAGTGACATAGACCCGGTTGTCGACGGATACGAGCCGAAAAGCAAGGTCCGGAGGCCCGGAACGGAAGCTGCGCAAGTGGTCAGCCCATGTTCCGATAGGTTTTTTCCACAGGTTAACTCCGTTGAAGGCATCCCGTGCGGCAAGGTACCACTCGGACGGCATTCGAATGTCTGCACGCGGCCCGTCGTCGATAATATAAAAAAGCCGTCCTCCGGCAGTTACCGCAGCACTGAGACTGGCAAGCTGCTCGTGAGCCCTTGCAAATTTGGGTTTTCCAATCCACTGCAGATGCCGAGGCGGGCCCACGAGTTCATCATTCGATACGGCATTGTTACTGGCGTCGTAGAGGTAATGCGTCCATTCGTCTATCTGTTTTGGCCTTGGCTTGACTATCTTCTCCCACTTTTTGCCCCTCTTGATATAGGCCAGGCCTTTCGGGCACAGCACGCGCATCACCTCATCCATCAAAGCCCTGTCGAGGTCTTCGGCAATAATGAGATTGACGAGGTTGTCGGTATAAGGGAGCCGTTTGCCGTTAAGCTTAGCCACTGAAACCTTACCGTATATACCAAGAGAGTAAATATATTTGCGGGCTATTTGCACATTTTTCGCATTAGCATCCAAGCCATGGACGAGATAGCTGTCACCGGCGGCAAGAGCGGCTGTCAGTTTCCCGTCACCGCAGCCAATGTGAACGATAAGACCACCTTTAATGCCTGTGGTTTCTAAAATTTGCCGGGCTTGCCGCTGATGCTGAAGACTTGCCGCAGGCAATGAGCATGATATTGTTGACAGACAGGCAACGATTATGAAAAGTTGACTTTTCTTTTTCATGGGTACTTACCTGTTAATTTAGCCGGCATTAATCATACGGTCTCAGGCACGATGAAAGGTTCCCGGTAATTACGTCTGAGATGTTCATTGGCCTGCTCGCTGAAATCGCCGACGAATCTTTCCGTTTTGGAATCCATATTCAACCAGGGCCCAAGAATTCGCGGGGTCTTTTGTACGTCCACGACATTGAGTAAGATGTGCTCCTGGAAACGCTCGAAAGTATCCTGAAATTCTTTGTTTGATTTGGTCGATTCGATTACATCATCTCGTGAAGCGGTTTGTCCGAGCCTGTAAGAAATATTTCCCATGTGACATAAGGCTGTGGAACGATGTCCTTCGAGAATGTCCGCGTTGAGGTCGCTGACTTTGCGGCTTCGGACGGCTTTGATAAAGTTTGCATGGTGACTGCCGCCGCCGGTAACCTTAAACTGCCTGATCTTTTTTCCATTATAGTCGTATGCCCAGCCGCCGGCGAAGTAACCGTCTTCGCATTCGATTGCCAGATACGCACGTGTGTTTCGATAGGTCGCATCCATGGCCGGGTCATCCTTCTTATGGGGCAGGTTGCGCATCTCAAATATAATCGGAGCAGGTTTGTAATCCCAAATGGCAACCTGGGTATTCGGAGTTTCCCGGTCATCGTCCCATAGGAATTTTCCGCCGAAACTCATCACACGCGGTGCAAGGGAATTATAGCCTAATACCCAGCGGCAAAGGTCCATAAAATGTATGCCGTTATTGCCCAGGTCACCGTTACCGTAGAGCCATTGCCAGTGCCAGTCATAATGCAGGTTCTTTCGCATAAGCGGCTTCATAGTTGCCGGGCCTGTCCAGAGGTTGTAGTCCACTGTTTCGGGGATTGGCTGAGGGCCATTAACTTTTCCGATGCTTCCGCGTCGGTCGAAGTAATAGCATCGTGCCCTTAGAATTCTGCCGAGCTGACCTTGCTTAATATAGTCAAATGCTTCCCTAAGTCCTTCGTCGGAACGTCGCTGGGTGCCTGCCTGTACTATTCGATTGTATTTTCGGGCCGCTTCGACCATCTTGCGCCCTTCCCAGATATTGTGGGAAACCGGCTTTTCGACATAGACATCCTTGCCGGCCTGACAGGCCCAGACGGTGACAAGTGCGTGCCAGTGATTGGGGGTGGCGGTGATAACAGCATCGATGTTTTTGTCATCCAGGAGCTTGCGAACATCAACATAAGTATCGACCTTTTCGTTGCGTTCTTTAAATGTCTTTACTTCCCTGTCGATACATTCTCTGTCCGCATCGCACAACGCAACTACGCGAACGCCGGGGATTTTTCCGAACCATTTGATATGATTGCTCCCCTGGTTATGAAAACCAACAACTGCAACGCGAATATCATTGTTGGCACCGAGAACGCGGGAGTATGGCGCAAGAGCTGCGGCAGTTCCTCCAACGAGAGCGCTGTTCATAAATGTACGGCGTGTTATAGCTTTCATAATCATTCTCCTAATATCAGTAAACTACATTGCATTACGTTATCAAATTTGTATTGAAAAAGCAACTGTTCTTACACTTTATCAGAGGTTCCGGGGCGATTAATGAAACAGACCATTCCCTCAATGTAAGCCTTACCGTATGTTTTTGGGGGCATAATATTTTCTATGGTCTCACTGCTGTTCCGTCGCTTCGGCGTACGGGGCTCCAATAGCCGGGGTGCTCAGGCAGCGGGAATTTTGCGGCGAGCTTTTCATCGATATCGACGCCAAGGCCGGGGGCCTCGTTTACGTACATGTAGCCGTCTTTCATTGTGGGATATCCGGGGAAGACTTCCTGTGTTTTCTGACTGAAGCGGACGCTTTCCTGGATGCCGAAGTTAGGAATCGCAAGGTCCAGGTGTGCATTTGCGGCGTGCCCTACCGGAGAGACGTCGCCGGGGCCGTGCCATGCAGAACGGACGTTGAACCATTCACAAAGGGCGGCGAGTTTTCTGGCAACACTGAGGCCACCTATTTGCGAGATATGCACGCGTATGAAATCGATAAGTCTTTCTGATACGAGCCCGACCCACTCATGGGGATTGTTGAACAGCTCACCCATTGCAATCGGCGTGCTGGTCTGCTGTCTGAGCAGTTTGAAATATCCATTGTCTTCGGGGGCGAACGGGTCCTCAATAAAGAACGGGTGATATTGTTCCAGCTCTTTTACCAGGTTTATTGCCTGGATTGGAGGTATTCGTTCGTGGATGTCGTGCAGCAGTTCGACTTCGTCGCCACAGGTGCTTCTGATGTGTTCGAACATCTTGATAGTGGCTCTGACATAAGGGCCCGAATCCATGTGTGAATCCGAGGGCAGGCCAAATTCCGCATCCTTGAAGTGTGGTTTCTCAGACAGGTGTGGGGAGCCATAGCCACCGAGCTGTATCCGGATATGTCTGAAGTTTTCTTTCATAGCGCGGC
>CAZIAN010000001.1:8262-9773 GCA_964537355.1 uncultured Pirellulales bacterium
GCATATTCACTTGCGATAGCATTCTCGGTTTTTGAGGCCATTGAAAAAATGCCTGTAGCTAATCCCAATCCAGCACTCTTTATTAGATTACGTCGATTCATTTTTACCTCCTTCTTCTTTTTCATTTATCTTTTTTCCGACAGGTTTGCGATGCCACCACGTAGCCAGGACCGAGCCGGAGACATTCATCCAGGGCCCGAAGATGGCCGGGGCCAATGCGGCAGGCGCGCTTTTTAGAACATTCATCGCAAGGCCGGATGCCATACCGCCATTCTGCATGCCGACTTCGAATGCTACCGTTCGGCACGAACTCTCATCCAGACGGGCGGCACGTGCAAACCAGTAGCCCAGAATATAACCGATGAAGTTGTGAATAATAGCCGCACCAATCAAGTAGAATCCGACCGTCATCAAATCGTCCCTGGAGCGTGCCGTGATGATGGCGATGATGTAGCAAATACCTGCCATGGATACAATAGGCAGTGCCTTGTCCATCCAGCGCTCGGGCCCTTTAAGCCAGATACTAATCACAAGTTTGGCCAAAGCGACCACACCTATCAAAAGCAGGCCGACTATAAAGCCGTCTTTCTGTAGTGAGGCGTCGCCGTAAGTGAAAACAAACGCCGGCGCCCACAAAATCATACCAACAGCAATAAGAACGCTTGCGGTCCCAATCAGCGCCAATACGGGCCCATGATGGAAGATCTTACGGCGACTGTATAGAATGCGATTTGCTATCAAGCCAGCTACAATGGGGACAATAACCATATTGATGATTCCAAACATCATCTTCAGGAACTCGATTTCGATGAACTGCCCTGCCAGTTTTTCCATCAGGAAGGGTGTCATAATCGGCGAAACTAATGTCGAGCAGGCGGTCATCGTAACCGACAATGCTACATTACCACCGGCAAGATATGTCATTAGGTTTGAGGCGACCCCGCCGGGGCAGGAACCTATCAGGACGACACCTGCGGCTATCTCGGCTTTAAATCCGAATATCTTAGCAAGTGCGAGGCCGGTCAGCGGCATCACAGTAAATTGCAGGACAAATCCGACTAATACGGGCCATGGCATCTTGAATACCCTGCCAAAATCGGAAACACTCAGAGTTGTTCCCATGCCGAACATGATGATTTGAATCAAGGGGACAATCAGGATACCCAAATTGAATCCGTACCATGTCATGAAGGCCGTGGGGTAAATCATCGAAGCGGCCACGAACGCAAAGACCCAAACAGTAAAGGTGAAGCTTTTAAGAAGCGGATGGCTCATAAAATACAGAGCCAATGAAGCGAAAAAGACAACGATAAGCGGCCCCGTCTTAGCTCGATAGCCCAATGCAAGCAGAACAATAATAGTAAAAAAGCATAGCGGGAAAATAAATATAGTGGACTTACGGACAATCCTTGAGACTTTTTTCATTTCTCTTTCACTCCTTATTGCAATAGAGATAAGCTTGTCGTGAACATCATATAATCTATAAACGGCTCTTCTGCAACAATAAATTA
>CAZIAN010000001.1:9873-43637 GCA_964537355.1 uncultured Pirellulales bacterium
AGCCCCGAATTGGTAAAGTCAAATTTTGTTTAAGCCGGGTTTAGGCTAAGGAGCAGAGCGGCCCACACCGATGTCGTCAAAGAATACTATACCTGAACCGCCGGGCTGCAAATTATTCTTGTCGCCAAAGCCGATAGCGAGGCTGTCAACATTTGTCAGGTTTACGCCCTGATCTGCAAATTTCTGCAGTGGGATGACCCAATGTGTCCAGGTGTCTGTCGTGGCCGCATCGGGATCATCGTGGTACACTACGGCAGGCGTGCCTGCGCTGTTAGCGGCAGCGACGTACATCGGCTCAGGATCGTTGCTCTCTATGCCTATGTCCTGGGATTCCCATTGCCCTGTTATAGAACCGGTTGTAATGACATCTGAGAACACGGCGGTACAAGTGTCCTCAGGATTATTGCTGGACAACGCCAATCCTATGAAAGCAACATTATTCATCTGCACGGCAGCGCTCGACCCAAGATTCTGGTCGTCAACAGGCACGAAATTGACTCCGTCCACCGAATGAGAGGCTGTCAACAAGCCGGCAGCATCCCGCTCAATTTTCACCCAATGCGGGACCGCCAGGTTGTTATCAACAGAATTTACGCTCTCTCCGGCTGTTTCGGGTCGACGGCGGAATCTGATGCCGCCATCAGGTCTGGAGAATACCATCGCGTATGCGGAATCCGGGCCAAGTGTCTCACGGATCATAACACCGGCCTTTGCGCTGGTTGATGTCTCAGTAACGCTTTCGACCTTCACTACAATTGAGCCGGAGCCGGTAAGCTGTTTGTAAACGTAATGGAAACTGTCGGTCGGATCGGCGATGTTGTCGCTGCGAGCGGTCATCGTATATGTGCCGACAGGACCTTCGGTAAAGGTGCTCTGCGAGGCTGATAGACCTCTGAACCACAGCGACAATTCTTCAGCACCACTGACGGTCCAATCCCGCAGAGAATCCAGTGTCATGCTCGCCTCGGAGTATTTCATGTTGTTATCGTAGATATACGGCATCGACTGAGAACCGCCATGGACTATAGTTTGCTCGGCAAAAGGAGGGTCAGTATGGCCAACGACAGAGCCATTTATTTCCGGATTGTCAAATCCGTCCAGCCAGGCGTTAAATATTCTGTTGCTCTCGGAGTCATCAGGATTAAGATCATTGTAAGACTCAAAGTCGTCCAGAACCAAATATTCCTGCGTCGTAAAGTTCCAAGTGTCACCCTGCCATGAGGAAGGAGTTTCGGTTTCGTTTACCTCGTCAATCCGCCAATAATAGGTCGTGCCCAAGTCGAGGGTCAAAGGACCATGGCTGGTCTGGGTTACTGCCGTGATAGGTGCAGTACCGTCTATTACGGCCTTCTCGTCGGAACTGAAGTACACATCATGCCTGGCTGCTTCTCTTCCCGGTTGCCAGCGAAGGGACAAATCCAAATTGACTTCGGCTGCTCCTGATGCAGGGCTGGGCATCCTGGCGCGGACGGGTATCTGGAAGAAACGAACCTCGCTGAGGCCAAATTGGTTGAAGATGCCTCCCCAGTTGCTGTTGGCTGTAAGCCTGACATGTTTTGCCGCCACACCACCAAAATCTATCATTATATCATGTGCATAGTCCGGCTTTCCTGGTGCCTTGGCGAATTCATGAGTAGTTCCCAGTGTCACAAAATCGGTACCATCGGCTGAGTATTCGATGATAACTTCCTTGAATCCTAAGCCGGCCAATGTTTCCAGACTGTCGTTGGAGTTCCATACCCACATCTCATGAAGCTTATAGGCTCTATCGAATTCATATTCTATCCAGGCAGGCTGAGTTCCATCTCCACTGCTTAGCCACATATTGCCCACACTATCGCTTCCGTGCAACAAGCCGCTGTCATCAAGTCCCGAACCGTTGATTGTGTTCTCAGGGCCTTTGCCCTCTTCGCTGCTGGATGCAGTGGCGATGATGTTTTCCACGGGATAAGCGAGTCGCTCAGCTTTGAAACTCCAGACATCACCTTTATTCACTGTATTTGATGCGTTGACGGCATCGACTCGCCAGTAGTATGTCTGGTCAAATTCAAGACGCTCAGGGACAGTGTAGATATTAGTGTTTATGTTGCCCTTAAAGACACTACCCGGGTCAATGGTCGTAGTAGCCTGCTCCACATCGTCAAGAACAGTTCCAAAATATACATCGTGTGTGACAGCGCCGGTTCCGGGCTTCCATTTAAGAACAGCGTCCCGAGGGATATCTGTTTGTTCGTTGGCAGGGTCGGGTTCAGAAGCCGACGGGCCCCCTATGCCCACTACCATAGTGGTATTAGTTGCCCCGTCAAAGGTCACTGAGACAGTACCCTCTCCGCCATAGCCGATGATTATACCCTCGCTGATGAAAGCCTCGATGTCCGGCACCTGATTACCGGCCAGGGTCAGTGTACCCCCCGAAATGTCTATCAAAGCGGTGTCCGGAACGCCGTCGTTTCCATATACGACGATACCTGGATTGCCACCAAGGTCAATAGTCCCACCGCTCAGATAGACCGTGCCGGTACCATCGAATCTATAAGCCATCTGTAATACAGTATCACAATTCAGGTAACCACCGCTCATATTTATAGTGCCATAACCATGTCGCCCAAGTTCTATTTGATCCGTTACATTAATTGTTGTCGTCTCGCCGCTGACATTAAGTATTCCTACTGCTTGTCCGCTGCCATCATTCGATTTACGCCCGATACGCAGCTCGCCGTTTACATTCAGCGTTGCACCGCCGGT
Organism: uncultured Pirellulales bacterium; assembly: GCA_964537355.1. Classification (GTDB taxonomy): domain Bacteria; phylum Planctomycetota; class Phycisphaerae; order Sedimentisphaerales; family Anaerobacaceae; genus NIOZ-UU13. The sequence continues at coordinate 12,619 of CAZIAN010000001.1, forward strand.
TACCGTTACCTCGCCCTGGTAGTTTGCAGTGTAGCCAATCCTGAGCTGTCCGGTATTGGCAGTTCCTCCATCAATGATCGGCCAGGTTAGTGGGGTAGAGGAATCTATAGAGGTGGTATCTCCGCTGGTGGGCACTGCGCCAGTCCAGTTGGCTGCATTGTACCAGTCGCTACTTACTGTGCCCGTCCATTGAGCCGACAAGCTGGTGGTCAGACCTACTACTAAAACAATAGAAACTAAAGATGTCCACTTTCTAAGCATGGCACACTCCTTCCTTATCACTTGTTTTGTCTGCCCTGCCCGCCGGTATGAGGAGGAGATATGATCTGGTTCGGCAAAACAGATCCCACTGGTCAATATTAAACTATCAGAATTTGTTATTCCTGCTTCTTATAAGACTCTACCAAATTTGCCCCCTGGTGTCAAGACCAGATGGCCAAGGCTACCGGTCAGATTTATTATTGGAGAGGAAAATTATAGTTGACGCTGGACAAGAATCAGATTAACTTTGTTTTAAAGCGTTTTTTTGCGAGACACTGGGGCAACTATAGATTTGCTGCAATCCCGATGAGATATTGACATTATGGCGCTTAAAGCGTGTATGAGTGTTTTAGGGAAGTATATATGGCAGATTCCAGTTGTTATAAAGAAGTGGGATCACGTTTTACAGCAATGCATGCTTCTCCGCTTGTGATTCGGATTTACCGTTCGTGCTTAACCTCACCAATTCGATTGAATCGCAAGTATCGACGATTCATGGGGGCTGGAGGAAGGTGGGCCGTGCCATGATATAGCAGACGCCTTTCGTGCCAAAGAACTGGATGATGTATACAGGACAAGGCTGACGTGGATACTTCGCTGGATGCACAACCTGTTACTGAAAAAAAGGAGATTTGACGATTGTTTGATTTTCGAAAGGGGTTTAATATGATTAAGATACGTAATATGGCAAGGACTTGGATAGTTGCATTCTTGTTCGCGGGTATGTTGTGCATTATTGGTTGCTGTCCCCCATATTGTGAAGGTACGCCTCCTTGTGAGGGACCACCGACATATAATCCTGCCCCGTGGAATGTACCTGGTGTAGTCACATCCAACAACTGCTACAACTACGGGACCAACATTCAAACCAATACTTTTGCCCAACCGGGGCGAGCCAGTGGTGCTTCACATTCGCTCACCTGTCCGACTGTGGACAGTGCCGCAAAGTCGGACGGCCTGACACAAGGATCATCCATCTATTGCCACAAGTGCGGTCATAAGGTGGCACTTGTCATTGCACCGGGACCGGGCGGCAGCTCCCCATACAAGAAGGACTACCACTGGTATCGGCAGGACGACAACGGTAAGTGGACGCACAAACCCGGGGGTAACCCAGCGACAAACCTGGATGCCTCTGGCAACGTCATTACTAATCCTGAGACGGCGGATCGAAAGTATGTTTACGGTCCTGACTACATTCTGGATTACAGCGAATTCTGCGGCTACCTGTGCGTTGACAGGCAAGATGTTAATATTAACTAATCTGGGCCGTACGTACAGTAGGCCTATGCAGTGAAAGGAGACGAAGATGAGCCAATCATTGTGTTCGAAAAAGGTATTTACCATTTTATTTGCGTGTGCTGTGACAGTGCTTTTTTATGGTTGTCAAGAAGCCAGAACCACCGCCGGTACAGGTGCCAAAGATATCAAGGTGGATATAAAGCCCAGGGAGGAGCCAAAGCAGGGAATTCTTATCACACTGTCTGTATATTCGGGGCGCCCTAATCCCCAGTGGTGGGTAACGCAGGGGCCGGTCTACGAGAAACTCGTGAACATGTCCAAAGGGCTCAAGACCAGTTCCACAGCCAAAGCATCCTCTGAATATGACCGATGGAATCGCCTTGGATACGCAAGTTTCTGGATAACTCCCAGGAATGTAAAAGGAATGCCCTTCATGATTCACATTTGGCGAAACATGGCCCGTGTCGTTCAAGACCAAAAGGGGACCAGTCTTTACTCAGACCAGGCCGATGAACTCTATGATCTATTGGTGGACCTTGCCGAACAAAAAGATCAGAAGGCTTTTTTCGAGAATTACCGTAAGTCGAAGCAATAGCCGTTCTCGGTTTGTCAAACTAAGGTATTTGCCTCCAGCGTTCATGAATGCTGGGTGCCAGCTAGGCAAAATTTAGGGATCAAGAGCCTTTTTTCACCTGGCCGCGAATCCAGTTTTTCAGCGACAGTTTTTTTATGCGCTTAAATTCTCTGGGATAATTAAAGCTTCCCCCTTTATTGACAGTCAAATAGGTGCTCAAGCGAGATATGAAAGATGAGAGCTTATAAGACTTTACCATTCTTGTCCCTTGATGTCAAGTCCAAGTGGCCCAAGGCTACTGGTCAGAAGAATGAATTGGGAACCAGCTTCCCACTATTCATCCAGAGAAATAGTGTCAGTAGAATTGTGTATAGTTTCCTCATGCAGCAGGAAAGCTTTGGCTTCTGGAGATTCCTTGTCCTTCCAGCCGTAAAAGAGGAGCATTCCATCGACAAAGCTTCCGTCTGGTCTAGTTACCGGCTGAATGTTATTGTATTTCCAGCCCGGATATCTGGTTTTATCTGGCGTCAGGTCTCGCTGTTTTTTCCACGTGTTTCCCTTGTCGGAAGAGACCCATTCTTCAATAGAACCCCCTCCATATCCACCCATATAGCCGCCTGTATCGAGGTATCCATCGCCGACGATCAGGTAGGCGTGTAATGTGTCGTCATCATCCTGTGCTAAATGGCAACTATTCCATTGATGGTTGGAGTGGGTAATCGGCGTTTTCTTCCATCTTCCTTCCGCCCGCCTAACGTAATAGTATTGATGGTCCTTGAGAGTATCTTCTGAAAGCACATGGAGAAAAGCAGGGTCTCCGTTTTCATCAAGAATTATGGTGGGCGGTACGCCGGCCCCTCGCCATTTCGTATCCCAAATTCTGCATTTTGCATCGGCCTGGTCGATGTCGATGGGAGTGTTCATACTCTCACCATCGAAGTTGGTTACATCGTGCGTTTGCAGATTGATCTTGACGTAATAAAGGTTATACTTCCACTCATTACTGACTTGGTGTTTGTATCGCGGATTGTAATACCTTTCCGGGTCGTCTGACTTGTTGTCGTCGTAGGCGATAAAAACAACGTGGAGAAACCGACCGTCCTGGCTTGGCAATTTGCACTGGTATGATGACCATTCAAACCTGCCCTTTATATCCATGTCAGTTACATCTTTTGCGGGTCCGATCCATGTTTTTCCTTTGTCATCTGTAATACGGTATGTCCAGGAGCTTGTGTGCCCGGCTGTACGGTAATAAATCAATTCTTTTGTATCGTATATACGGTACATAGTAGGGTAAGAGATTTTAGGAGCGATTTGGGGTCCCAGAGCCCAATCGTCCAGGCTGCTTCCAATTTCTCCGGGTTGCCTGGAAATCAGGTGTGTACCTGGTGTGCTGTGGCAACCGTAGAGGATGTGTAAATAGTTATCTTCATCGGCCCAAATGACGGGGCCGTAGTGATGGTCTTTTTTCCCGGGACCGAGTGTCACTACTTCGGAGAATTTACGAGTTACAGGATCATAAGTGATGGCCATAGGTTTGGTGGGGGCTTTCGGCGATGCCCCGATTTGTCCTCCGGCGTTAAAAACAATATGGACTTTGTTGTTGAGATAGATTGACTGGGGCCTCTGCCTGCGGTCGTAGAGCATTTTAATCTGCCCACCTTCACCAAAAGTCATGGTGACATGGTTGGCTTTTTTTTGTTCCTGCGTTGGGGACATTTTGGCGGGAGCGGTTTGTGTTGGTTTTTCAGGTTTTTCGCCACATCCAACGATGATTAATAAAACCAAACAAACTGAAAATAATAAAACTTTTGTCTTCATTACTTTTTCTCCACAGGAATCATCAATGAAATAAACTATTCAAGTAAAATTATAAACTCACGAAGTCAAATCGAGAAGAAAAAAAGCAGTGCGGAACTTGTGAGGAAGAGAAGTCTTTATTTATAAAATTTTCCGAAATCACTTTATGTCATTTGCAGGCAGCAGATAGTATAATTTCATTTTCTGTCCCGAATGTTCATTCTCCCTGTTCGTTTGACACATCGGATTGCCTCGATTGGTGGAGTATTTGGCAATGGCCATGGAAATAATTTATGTTTTTACCCTTGACTTTGTTTCTCGCTTTGCATTACAATATTTGAACTTTTGGTTCAGGAGCATATCTCAAAAGGCTAAAATAGTGTTTTCTGCTGCTTAGTAGGCATCGGGAAGAGGTAATCATTTAAGGAGCTTTTGTTAGCACTAACAAGAACGCGAAGATTTCTACAAAATAAAGTTAGAGAGGCGAATATGGTGCAAAAACAGAAAATTACACGACGTGAACTCTTGAAGAGTTCGGCAGTATCTGCCGGAGCGCTGGTATTAGGCAGTGCGGCAGTACCTTTGGCGGAAGCGAGGGGCAGCGACATGATACGTGTCGGAGTAGTAGGCTGTGGCGGTCGAGGCTCCGGGGCAGCGAATAATTGTTTTGAGTCCTCGCCCGGTGTGAAAATCGTCGCATTAGCCGACACATTTGAAGACCGCCTTAACGGTTTGAAGAAGCAATTCGAGGTCCCTGACGGACGCTGCTTTATCGGGATCGATGCCTACAAGAAGCTAATGGCTCTGGATGACATTAACCTGGTAATTCTGGCGACGCCTCCGGGCTTTAGGCCGATACATCTGACCGAGGCAATCAGGCAGGGCAAGAACGTTTTTATGGAAAAACCTGTTGCTGTCTGTCCGGCCGGCATCAAAATGGTCATCGAGGCATCTGCTAAGGCTAAGGAAAAAGGTCTTGCCATTGTTGCCGGCACACAGCGCCGCCACCAGGCGAAGTATGTCGAGACAATGAAGCGTATCCACGACGGTGCGATAGGCGATATTGTGTCGGCCCAATGCTACTGGAACATGGGCGAACTCTGGGTCAGCCAGCGCCAACCCAATCAGGGCGATGTCGAGTGGCAAATACGCAACTGGCTGTACTTCACGTGGCTTTCGGGCGACCACATATGCGAACAGCACGTGCATAATATCGATGTAATTAACTGGGCCTTCGATGCGATTCCAGAACAAGTTCATGGTCTGGGGGGCCGGCAGTACCGCACAGGCCCGGAGCATGGTAATATCTTCGACCATTTCGGTATTGAATTTTTCTATCCCGGCGACGTGCGGACTATAAGTACCTGCCGTCAGATTAAAGGGACGGCCAACAGGGTCAGTGAACGTGTGGTAGGCACGAAAGGTGTCTGTGATTGTGATAAAGGGACCATCCGGGGTGAGAACTCATGGCGTTATAGAGGCCCCACTCCCAATCCATACGTGGTGGAGCATACTGATTTGATTAAAAGCATTCGCGATGGTAATCCACTCAACGAGGGCAAGCGCATTGCTGAAAGCACGCTTTGTGCAATAATGGGCAGAGAATCCGCCTATTCGCGTCAGCAGTTTAACACGTCCTGGTTTATGAGCAGGTGTACTCTTGATTTATTACCGCCCGATGACATTAAACTAAGCGATTCCAAGCCTGTGCCTCCGTTTGCGGTTCCCGGCAAGTATCAGTTGCCGGGTTTCGTGCCAAGAAGGAGGAGACGCGGGTGATCGGCGAACAAGAAGGTTGATGAGATTCTTATGTTTAATCGGCCAAACGGCTAAAAGATAAAGAACAAAGGAGATTTTCAATATGACAGCGTCAGAGAAAGACAAAGGCATATCAAAGAAAAATGCGGCCTCAGCCGCCGGTGCAGTGGCCCTGGCCAGCTCGATAGCGCATGTGGCTCATGCACAAGGGTCGGGAAAAATTAAAATCGGATTGCTTGGGTGCGGCGGGCGCGGCAACGGTGCCCTGCGTCAATGCCTGCAGGCAGACCCAGGTGTGGAGCTTATCGCCCTGGCAGACCTGTTTGAAAGCCAGGTCAGGAAAACCCGGGACAGAATTATGAAGGATAACAAGTTCCAGGGTCGGATAAAGGTCGATGATGATCACCTGTTCTGGGGCTTTGACTGCCATGAGAAGCTGGCCCGCTGCGAGGCAGACCTTCTGCTTATGGCTACAGCGCCGGCGTTTCGTGGAAGACAAATGATGGCTGCTGTCAATGCAGGCAAGCATATCTTTACCGAAAAGCCTGTCGCTACGGATGTAGCCGGCTGCCGTGAGGTTATGAGGGCCTCTAAAATCGCCGAACAGAAGGGCCTTGCAATCGTTTGCGGTACACAGAGAAGGCACGAATTCAGCCGGAAGGAACTTATGAGGCGAATTCATGACGGCCAGATTGGTGAGCTGGTCGGCGGCCAGTGCTACTGGTATGGCGGAGGCATCTGGTACAGGGGTTATCAGGAAGGTATGAGTGAACTGGAGTGGCAATGCCATAACTGGTACCACTTCCACTGGCTTTCAGGCGACCAAATTTGCGAGCAGCATATCCATAATATAGATGTAATGAACTGGTGCTTCAACGGTCCTCCGAAGAAATTCATGGCTGTTGGCGGCCGTGCCTGGCGCAGCTATAACGATGACCAGATAGGTCCTGCTAAAGAGGTGTGCAGCAAGTACAACAATGGCAGCGAGGCGAACTGGGAGAAATACAATGGAGATATCTGGGACCATATATTCGCCGAGTTCGAGTATGAAAACGGCGCACGCTGCCTGAGCTTCAGCGGCCATAGCCCCGGGACAGGACGCGGTGATGAGAAAATCGTGGGCACCAAAGGTACCAGCAACTGCAATAACCGCATAACGGGCGAAAACTCGTGGAGTTTTGAGGGTGAAAGCGTCAATGGAATGGATCAAGAGCACAAAGACCTTATCCAGAGCATCCGCAGCGGAAATCTGCTCAACGAAGGCCAGCGAATTGCTGAAAGCACCCTTACAGCTATCGGCGCTAGAACTGCCGCTTATACCGGGCAAGATATCACCTGGGACTGGCTGATGAACGAAAGCAAGATGAATCTTGTTCCGAGGCAACCCGAGCCGGGTCGAGGAGTGTTTTACCCCATACCTACCGGTTGTGATGAGCCTGTGTAGGGGCCGACTTGCTTGTTTTTCATCTGTGAGAGATTGACGGATTTATCGTTAGAGATTTTCTGTTTACCTGTAAGGTCTGCGCTCATTCTCAAATAAGGTTCTCAAATTGAGAATATCTCCGGATTGGCGATTGAGTACCTATATTGATTATAATTATGTTTTGAAGCTGTTTAATCTTTTTAGGATTGAATCAATGAAATCACAAGTCGATCGGCGTAATTTTCTTCAAAAAAGTAGTCTGGTCCTCGCCGGTACGTCACTGGCGACTATGTTGGAGGGGTTGTCGTTTGCTGATGCAGAATCCTCCAAAGGCCGCTATAGGAAAGCGCTCGGCTTTACGATGATAAAAGAGGATTTGCCGGTAGAAGATAAACTGAAATTGGTCAAGGATGTCGGATTCGAGGGCGTCGAAATCCCTACGCAGCTTACAAACAAGGAAATACCGGAGCCGAAGGTTATCGCACGAGCAAGCGAGAAAGCGGGAATTCCCGTGCACGGTGTAGTCAACTCAAGCCATCCCGACCTAAAAGGAGCCATCGACGAAGCTGTGATATACGGTGCGACCTCGGTGCTTCATGTGGTACGCCCGAAACCTGATGGTTCGTTCATGGAGAATTACCGAAGATCACAAGAGGCAATTCGTAAGGTAATTCCATACGCCGAGAAGAAACGAATCCACCTTTTAATCGAGAATGTCTGGAGCACTTTTCTCATTGAACCACTGACTATGGCACGGTATATCGACGAGTTGGACAGCCCATACGTCAAGGCGTATTTCGATGTGGGTAATGTGGTCCGCTGGGGCTGGCCTCAACACTGGATCGAAGTGCTCGGTAAGCGAATCGTCAAGATACATATTAAGGAATACAAGTTAAAGGTTGCGATGAGTGAAGGTATGGGCAAGGGCTTTGATTTCCCGATTGGGCAAGGAAGTATCGACTGGAAGAGGGTAAGGGATGAATTAACGAAAATCGGCTATCGGGGCTGGGCGACCGCCGAAGTGAGCGGCGGTAATCGCGAGCGATTAGCCGAGATATCTGAACAAATGGATTCGGTGCTTGACCTTTGAGTCAAGGCATTAAATAAGCTATTATTTCGTACAAAGCTGCCGATGCCTGCAGTATATACATACCGCAACATTGCACTTTTTTCCTCAAAATAGATACATGTCAAATATTTTTGTTACCATCCTTCAAGTTGCTGCCTCTTATAGGTAGAAGAAAATTTTATGGCAAGGTTATTTGAGTTTACGGAGTATTGAAGAAAGGGGGCATCTGAAATGAAGGTTTTACGATGTATAAATAAGTGGCTGCATAAAATTTGGGAGCCGAACGTGAGTATGTCGACTGGGATTGATTCACACAAATGGGGCAGCAAAATGGAGATTCTGGGATGTCTGTCGAGCAGGTCTCATCAAATCATCGGGTCCAAAGGTGTCGATTCCTAATGTTCCGGATAAACATTGTCTCTATCCGGCTTCGTTGAGTGATGGTGAGAAAGAAAGGATTAATTATTTTACAGAATTCCACAAATATATAATTAAAAGTCCTTCCCGCTCTGGGAAAATCAAACACCGACGACTCGACCAGACTAATATTCCTGCCGTTTTATCCAGCCTATTATATTGTCACATCTGGCCTTACCGACAAGCCATTATCCAGGTTAAAAGATAAGGGATCAGTCCAATTCGGGGAACCGGCGTCTTGTCAGATTGAGTATGTTGCCGCGTGTCCTCGAATATGGCATTAGGCGCATGCGATAATGGTAAGGCCTGGCCGGCAAGGTATATTCCGGATGTGTTCTCGCACCCCAGCTATTATCGCCACCGACACCCATCTGCCTGTAGTCGAGATTGACGGTTATAGTCTCAGCCGGTGGAGGTTCGTGAATGTGTTTTGCTTTTTCAAGGTCCTGCATCGTGAAGGGCCAGGCACTGATGTCGATTGTGGGCATACCGACGGCGACGAGGCCTATGCTATTTGGGTCGGTCAAAGCCATCCACCGGACATCTGATCTGTTGCCGTTTTCCTGAGGTCTGACATAGCGATGGATTAGCTCGTTGACATTTCCCGTGTAGAGTCCGAGAGCGGCGCCGGTTTTTCTGTCCCAGTAGTTTTCTTGTGGACCCCGGCCAAGCCAGGTGAGCTTATTGAACTGAGCGGGCACTGCCATCTGCATGCCAAGCCGAGGCAGCATAGGCAGGCTGTCACCATGCGGGGCGAAGTTTGAATCGATGATGACATCACCAGTGCCATAAACAGTATAGACATTTTTGTAGGTGGAGTTTGTTCCAACGGGGATATCTGCTTCAGTGGTTATGCGAACAACCTGGGGCATGAGCTGTTCGGCTTTGACAATATTAACTGTCCGGCCGGGTCCGGCATTACGCCAAACACCGAGGCGTTTTGGCATTTTATTTCCTTCGTCATTATCTGTCGGCACGCGCCAGAAGTTTGGAACCGGGCCTGAGGCGATGAGCTGTTTTTCATTGAAGACAAAGGATTCAAGAACGCCGGATTCTGCTCCAAACATAATTTCGAAATCATCACCTGTAATAGTGATATTTTGTGCGGTTTGATTCAGTGAAAGCGACGGTATTGTGTTCGAGTCAATAACCGGTGCCGGGGGGACATCAAAGGGAACCTTAAACTGGTCCCAGGCAATAGTGTAACCGCGCCTGGCCCATGAGGTATCGTCGGCGAGGGTAAAGAAAATCTTAATCCAGTATTCGGTGTCGGGCTGAAGGTTTGGCTCTGTAAAGTTAAGCTGCAGCTCTCTTTTAGCACCGGGGGCGAGGGAAAGCTTCGGTAATGTACCCTTTTGAATTACCCTGCCATCGGCGGAGAGTTCACACTTGATATCGGTAAAATCAAGGTTGAAAAAATCGTATTCGTTGTAGATGTGGAACTTTCCGGTCAGAATATCGACCGGCAGGACGTGTATGCGCTGATAGACCTTTTTAACTTCGTAGAGTGAGGGATTGGGTTTTCGATTTGGCTGGACCAGGCCATTGCAGCAGAAGTTTCCGTCGTTTGGGTCATCTCCGAAGTCACCACCATAGGCCCAAAATTCGTGTCCATCCGGGCTCTTTTTACGCAGGCCCTGGTCCGCCCAGTCCCAGATAAAGCCGCCGATGAGACGTTTGTGAGCGCGGATGGCGTCCCAGTATTCCTTAAGGTTGCCGACAGAATTGCCCATCGCGTGGGCATACTCGCAGAGAACCATCGGTCTATCATCATTCGGGTTGGTGGCCAGCCTGATGATTTCGGGAATTCTGGCATACATCCGGCTAATCATATCAACATAGGGGTAGTCAACAGGATTTCCCGCCGCCCCTTCATAGTGTATAGGACGAGTCGGGTCATAATCTTTTATCCATGCCGACATGGCGGCATGATTCGGCCCGCAGCCCGACTCATTGCCGAGCGACCAAAAAATGACAGATGGATGATTCTTATCACGTTCGACCATACGTATGGCCCGCTCCACAAAGGCATTGTGCCATCCGGGGACGTTTGAGAAGTAGCCTTTCAGGCCGTGCGATTCAAGATTTGCCTCGTCGATCAGATAAATCCCGTACTCATCGCACAGGTCGTACCATGTTGGGTCATCGGGGTAGTGTGATGTACGTACTGCGTTGATATTATTTTGCTTTAGCAGCTTGATATCCTGTATCATTCGGCTGACAGGGACAGCGCGGCCGTGGTCCGGATCGTGCTCATGACGATTCACTCCGAACAGCTTAATCGACCGGCCATTGACTAACAATTGGCCTTCTTTTATCTCTATCTTACGAAAGCCAATCCGGCAGCTTTCGGCTTCGACGGTCTTGCCTTCAGCATCATTGAGGCTCAGGACCAGTGTGTACAGGTTTGGAAACTCAGCGGACCATTTCTTCGGGTTGCTGATCTTTTGTTCTAAAAGTGCGAATTTGACATTGTCTCTTTGCGGGTATTTCTCGTTGATAATGGATGAGACAGTTCTGGTCAGAGGTTCGGTGAGCACTGGTTCCTTATTTGGGTCATAAAGCTGAGCCTCAACGGTCCATCCCTCGATGTTCTGGTCTGTGTAATTAGTAATCCTGGGACGAATCATTAAAGTGGCATCTGTGTAGCTATCATCGAGATCGGTTCGGACAAAGAAATCACGAATGTGCACTTGTGGTGCGGCGAATAGATAGACGTTTCGATATATGCCGCTGAGCCTCCACATATCCTGGTCTTCAAGGTAACTGCCGTCGGACCAGCGATAGACTTCTACGGCAATGGTGTTTTCGCCGGATTTGAGGTATTTTGTGATATCGAATTCTGCGGGTGTCATGCTGTCCTGGCTGTAGCCGACCTTCATTCCGTTAATCCACAGATAGAAGGCACTTTTAACACCATCGAAGTGCAGGAAAATCCGGCTGTTTTTCCAATCTTTGGGCATAGTGAACTGTCTTCGGTAGGAACCCACGGGATTGTAGTCGTGAGGGATATATGGTGGATTCGGTGGAAAGGGGTATCTGGAATTAAGATAGATGGGAATTCCATAGCCGTGCATTTGCCAATTGGAAGGCACCGGAATTAATTTCCATGTGCTAACATCATAGTCGGGCTTATAAAAATCGAGCGGTCTGTCAGCAGGTTTATTAACCCAATTGAACTTCCAATTTCCATTAAGGGATCTATACAATTGCGAGTCTTTACGGTCGGCCTTCAGTGCTGTTTCGATATCTGAATACGGGATGAGAGTGCAGTGTCCCGATTCTTTGTTTATACCAACTACGTCGGGATTTTCCCAGTCCGGCTTCAGTAGATCCATGTCAGATGTTTGTTTTTGGAGTGGATTACATCCCACAATAGACATTAAGGTTGCAAGAATGAGAAAAGACAAGAATGTGCGTAAAAGACAGGTACGATTTAACATCGATAAACTCCTTTCATTATCGAAACAGTTCATTCTGTTGAAAAGGAGAGTTTATCTTAAGGTGAACGTCTAAGCAAGATATTTTGTCATATTTTGAGTATAGAAATGGAGTGTGTATAAAGCGGTGGAAAAAACTTCAGAAATCAGCAGGATTTTTTTCCGGATTAGATTCCAGGGATTTTCTTGTGAATATCTGCGAACATAACTGACATTGCTACCTTACCATATATAAACACATTATTTGTTACTTCCGAGCTTGATCCACTTTCTGAGTCTGGATTTACACTGCTCTAATTTCCCATCTTCGGATGATGCCTGCCCGTATTTGAAGTTATATTGATCTATAGCCTTCCTGACAATCTTTTCGAAGTTTGTCCCTCCGAGTTTCCACGGCTTCATAATTAACTTGAAAACCTCTCCCTGATCAACTGAAATCTGAAGATCGGCGTCGTTGTCATATCCCGAGAGTACTATACCGATGGTATCCGGATGCTCTTTTCTGACGGTCCTCAGAAACTCGAGCCCGGTCATCTCAGGCATGCACATATCGGTTACAATTACATGTACCTCTTCTCGCTGGAGGATTTCGAATGCTTCCTCACAAGTCTTGGCGAAGAATTTATTGTATGATTCGTCCATAAGACCTCTTTCAAGGGACTGCAGGACTATTACGTCGTCATCAATGAATAATACGGCTCTTTTTTCCATTTTAATGCTCCTCATGTTCACTATTTACGTCTTTCTACAGATATAAGCGGTTATTACTCAAGTTCAAATAATTGCCTATACCTTTTTAACTATCTTTTTCAGATTGTTTTGTTGCCCTGCTGATTCGATCCAGTTCTGTTGAGATAAAAACGATTTTAGTTTATCATATTCTGTCCGTATGTCGGAGAAAAGTTCCTCAGCTCCTTCCAGCTCTTCTTTTCCAGCTTTAGTTTCAAGAGGATATAACATATCGGATAATTTCCTGGCAGCGACATGTCTGGCTAACCCCCTTAGCTTATGGGCATACATCTTTACATTCTTGAAATCCCTGGCTACTATTGCCTCGGCAAGAAGCTCTATGGTCTGCGGAGTGTCTTCAAGAAAAATCTTTACAGTCTCTTTAAGTACCTCTTCATCGTCGTAAATCTTTTGTATTATCTCAAAGTCTACCGGGATTTCGCCATACTGTTCATCTAAGGATTCGGCCGGTGTAGGATCAGCGGCTGATGTTTCAGAACAAAGCTGGTTGAGTTGATCGACATCGGATTTTACGGAATCGATGTTCATGTATATATCCTCATTTCCTACTGATAAGTATTTATTTAGAGTTTGAAGCAATTTCTTGTGCTCAATTGGTTTGCTTATATAGTCATCGCATCCGGCCGCAAAACATTTCTCATCATCACCTTTCATAGCATAAGCGGTCAGAGCAATTATCGGTGTTGTTAATCCTTCTTTTCTAAGTGCCTTTGCGGCCTCATAGCCGTTCATCTTTGGCATCTCGATATCCATAAATATCAAATCGAATTGTTTACTCAGGGCTTTTTGTACTGCCTGGTTACCATCTTCTACAATAGTTACCTTGAGACCAAACCGTTTCAGCAGCGATTTGATAAGTATCTGGTTAGTTCTTGCATCTTCAGCAACTAATATATGGCCGGAAAACTTAGCTTGCTTTATTTCATCTATCCCGGCCTCTATATGACTAACCATATTCTGCCTGTCCATAAAAGGCTGTTGTGTTACGTCAACACCGGCAGGTATAGTTAGCGAGAACACCGAGCCTTTTCCAACTTCGCTGGTCAAAGTAAGCTGTCCGCCCAGAAGCTCTGCCAGCCGTTTCGAGATAGCAAGGCCCAGACCCGTACCTCCAAACTCACGAGAGGTGCTGTTGTCAGCCTGAACAAATGTCTCGAATATTTCCTTCTGTTTTTCTTGAGGGATACCGATACCGGTATCTTCCACATCGAAACGAATGAACGGGGCATTTTCGATTTCCTGCAGAGATACCCTTAATTCGATATGTCCTTCCCGGGTGAACTTAATGGCGTTACTCACAAGATTGATAAGGCATTGACGCACACGAGTTATATCTGTGCGTATTTTTGCCGGCAGCCCACCTTCTTCGATGATCTTATAATCAAGTCCTTCGATTTTTGCCTTGGGCAGCATCAATGATTCAACAGAATTGAGTAACTGTCCTAACGAGCACTCAGCAATATCAATATCGACTTTATTGGCCTCGATTTTGGATAAGTCAAGTATGTCATCTATGAGCCTGAGCAGGTTATGACTCGAATCTCTGACAAGTTTAAGATGCTCTTTTTGCTCATTGGTTAGTTCTGATTCCGCTAATAAATTGGTAAAACCTATGATTGCATTCATGGGTGTACGGATTTCATGGCTCATTGTGGCCAGGAACTGGCTCTTGGCGGCATTGGCCATCTGAGCTTGAGCCGCCATATCGTTTGCCCGTGAGGTGGTCTTAATGAGTTCTTTGTTGGCATCTTCGGCTTTTTTTCTGGCATACTCGATGTCGGTCATCATGTTAAGTGTTGCCTGCTGAGATTGCTCCAGTTCAAGCATGTTTTTGTTCAGTTGTTTTTCAATCACTGAACGTTCTCTGATTTCCTTCTTCAATTTTCCCTCGGTACGCTTGAGATTAGCAGTCTCCCTTGAAAGCTGCTCATTAAGCACATTCAGTTCGTCAGCAGATTGGGCTTTTATCGCCAGCTTTACTTTCTCGTGTTGATTTCTATAAAACCAGGTGCCTCCCAAAAGAAGCTGTACTATCAATAGTCCAAGCGCCATATTGACGTTTCTCGAATGGGTTTTTACAGGATTCGATATTCTATCGTATTCTGATGTAACGCATATTGTCCATTTTGTCTCTCCAATACTGATAGGCCTCCAGGCCATAACAGCCTTTTTATTAGAGAATTCATCGAACACGAGACAACGGGTGCCGCTGCTGCCGGCCAATATCTCAGAGAGAATCTCTGTTTCTTTTACTTCCTTACCAACAGCATTATTTTTGTGAAGTGAAGACAGACTTTGCCCAATAAAAGAGCTGTCTGGATGGCTTATTATTATTCCTTTATTATCAACAATCCATGAGTAACCACCATTGCCTTGATTGTTTTCATAGAGACTATTGCGTATTGTGCTTAAACATATTACCGCTCGTAGTATTCCAATAAATTGCTCGTTTTCAGACACGGGCTGACAAACAGAAATGCTTTCGATTCCCGAATTTGATACGAATATTGGGCTTATACAAGGTTTGTGGTCTTTCATTACCTTGCTGATACCGGGTTTACTTGAATAATCGGTCCCAGCCTTGTTTTCTTTCCATGGTATCCCGCATTGTATGATTCCACTTGCATCTACCCGGTATAATGAGTTCACTGCACCTTTGAGGTTCTCGAAAATAAGTCTTTCCGGGTAATAACTGTCAACCACTGGGCCCTGTGCATCCGTCCAGCCGTTCACTAATGCATTTTTGACCTTTGGATTATTAGCCAACACGCTTAATTCATTTTGAGTATGAAGAAATATTTTTTCGATGTTAACGGCCTCTGTAGTAGCAATAGAAGATAGATGTTTCTGAACTTCAGCAATGATGGTGTTCTCAAAGTTTCTGCTGCTTTTTTGAGCCAGTATTATTACAACTGCTACGGTTAGTATGGCAACTATCACTACAATGCAAAATCTTCTGTTGACGGTTTGTATGTTCATATTCTTGTCCGAAGAAGTCTTTCTTTAATATTCCTGTTGCATTCCCTATGATATTTTAGGTTTACTTACACCGGCCTTATTCTCGATATATTCTATCTCGTCTCGATATTTCTCTTCTCTGCCTAATTCTCTCAAGAGATTATCGATCTCTTTCTTCATTTCAATCATTTGCAATTCACGCCCTACTGCCAGCTTGTTGAATTGGCTTAATTCGTTCATCTTATGGTTCAACTTTTCTTCGGTTTTTTTGTGTTCGGTAATATCTGTGGAAATTATTGTAGCGGCAATAATCTCCTGGTCATGCTTTACGGGTCCGATACGAGTCACCTGCCATGTTCTTATGTTGGTGCCCTCAGGAGTAACAATCGTTTCAAAGCTCTGACATTGACCTGTTTGGAAGACCTGTTCGATGGTGTTTTTAATTATATCTTGATACTCCGGAGGCATGTGGTCGCAGATGTTTGTGCCTATCGTCTCTTTGGCAGTAGTACCGTGAATCGTGCGATTGATAAACAAAATCTTACCATCTCGGTCCACATTGAGGATGTAATCAGGTGCAGTCTCAAGAACAGAAAGCATTTTTTCTTTACTTTCCTGCAGGTTGTTGTACGAATTTGCGAGCTTATTTTCTATTTCCCCAATATAGAAATAAAAGAAGCCCAACAATAAGAAAATAACTGTAATACAGCATAGAGTTAATATTGCTGAAAATATCTTCAAGCCGGAAACTTCTTCGGTAATATCAGCAAGAACTGCAATATCACCGACATCTCGGCCTGCGACATCTATCAGTGGAAGAAATCGCCCAAGATAATACTGATTATTCGAAGACAGCTTAATCGCAAAGGAAAGATGTTCTTTGTCATCTAATCTTGAGAGCGTCTCAAAATATTTGCTCAATGCCGACGGCAACTTGGCAAAAGTGCTGCCGGAGATAACAAAATTGGGAAACTGATTCCATTGTGCCCCACGCCTGAGCATTTTCATTCCTTCTTCCCATTTGGCACGATCCAGATAAGACTTATTGATGAAAAGACATAGATCTACACCTAAGGCTTCCTTCATTTCTACAGTAATATGTTCAATTTCTTCACCCAGCTCGATGTAACCGACCAGCTTGCCGTCAATTTGCCACGGATACACAACTCGCAATGTAAATGTGCCCAATGGTCCAAGTTCGATACCATAAGCTGTTTCACCATCACGTACTGCACTTTGTATCGTGGATCTGTCTATGTAATCTCCGTGTATTGAAGGATTGTGGACTCTCAAAAAACAAACGCTGTCCAAGTCGTGAAAGTAAAAATGTGTAATCTTATGTTGTTGGCGAATTTTATCAAAAATAGATGTGGAATATTTGAGCAATGCTTTTCTGTCCTTTGCAAGCCAGGCTTTTCGAAGGTCATTGTCTTTTTGCAAAAGACTGATATATCCTTTTAATAAATGGGCATCCTCATCCTGTTGCATTATGAACAGTTTATTTACTTCAGCAATGCGTTTTTGGGTCTGGTTATTGATTCGTCGTGTATGAAGTATATGGGCAGTAACTATAGAAACCGCTAATAAAACTCCTAATGCTGATGCCAGCGGAATCAGAATACGCCACTTAATTTTTTTTCTGACTTTGTTCATTATTTATCACGTTCGAACATATCCTTCATACTCGTGGGGCAGTATGTTAGGTTACGTCTTTTTCCTATAATCTTTCTGCTGTAACACCATAAGGTGTGGTAATTATTACACCTAATATCTCAAGCTTAGAAACAGACACTGCAATCTATTTAATGTCGGTCAAAATTACATTTGAATAAACCGTGTTTTTAACTCCTCTAAGACATTATTCGGCTAACCGGCATTCTTGTATTTTTGGCAGTCCAAAAGGATTGATAATAAAATAATGAACATGACAATCGACCGATAATATATGCCAGAAAGACTGCCACAAAACCATAGAAAATTGAAGGAAATGACTGGTAAAGTATAGTGCAGATAAAAGAAGCTTCATCTCTGGTATCTATCAGGCCAAAGACGAGCTGATGAAATAATCAAAAAAGCCGCCATGTCCGATAAAACATCCGGATGAGCACTTCCTCATTAGGCTACGACTCGGAAGATATAGCATCGTTGGAACCGGTCCGGCGAGTGTCGATTTTTTTATTAAGGCTGGCAATTTCTCTGTTGAGATAAAACATATATCCAAACAGCATTACTAGGAGAACAGAAAAGGACATACATAAGTATAACATTGAACAAACTCCATCAATTATTCGGCTTCAAGCCTTGATTTTATTTTCAGAACATCGTTCCTTATCCAAATCAGTATTGCAGCTAACAGCATCGTTGAGACCATGCCAATCATAAATGCCCCTTTTTGCCACGAGTTGTCGAAGGAAAAGCTTTTCTTGTGTATATCTTCCATAAAACGTGCAGTATAAAGAACCATTGGAACGTCGAGAAATGCAATAATCGCAAAAACAGCACAAATCCTGGCTCTACGTTGTTTTGAGCCGGGTAACGAAGACCGTAGGATAAGGTAAACAATATAAAGAAACCAAAGAACAGCAGAGGTAATAAGTCTCGGGCTTGGAGTCCACCAAGGACCCCATTCGGCACGTGAGAAAATCATCCCGGTTGCGTTCAGAACCGTTGCAAAAATTGTGCCGACTTCTGCGGTGGCTGATGCTACACGATCCCATGATTCATGGCCTGTGGCCAGATAACCAATTGCAGTTACGAACAACACGGTGAAACAGGCGAGTGAACAGATTGAACTGGGCACATGGGCGTATATGATATTGCGGACGGGCGAGTCGGGATTTGCAGCAGGACCCTCTATCCGCCCTTTTGTTAAGGCCATCCAGGTTGAGCCCAATAAAAGTGTTAAAGTAATAAACATCAAAATCTTTCGCATTTCTTACTCCTTAATCGCAAAGCCGAATAAAAGCCAGCATGCAACAACAAATACGGCGTCAAAGACAATCATATATCCTACTGCCGATCCGAAAGTGCCCACAAAGGCGAGTGCCCCGGTCCCTGCCATTTCCGGCGGGATTGCACCGAAAACAAGCAGAAGGGCAAAGGTGGCCGGTATCATCATTGGCATAAGTATGACAAGAACTAAAATACTGAGCAATGCCCCTCGTGCCCTGCTGAGCTGAACAATCGCCGAAAACAATGTTCCGACGCTCGATATGGCAAAATTCCCCAGTAATAATACACCAATCAAAGCAGGCCAGTTGTTGACATTTAGTCTGAATGCGACAATAACAACCGGGATGATTATTATCTCAAAGATGCAAAGCAAAACTACATTAACAAACAGTTTTGCCAGGTAAATTGTTCCTTCGTCAACAGGAGCCAGCAGCAAGGCGTAAATACAGTCCTGCTGCTGTTCGGTTGCGAATGATCTTTCTTGTGCCAGAAGGCCGGCGAATAGAAACGCTATCCAAAGTGCGACCGGGCCGATGACAGCCTCGCTTTGCAGCACAGCCTCTGAAGCCATTCGCAGAACCCAGACTATCAACATGCCAAGGACTATCATTGTAGGCAGTACCTGTTTAGCTCGCAGCTCTGTGACAATATCTTTGATAAAAATGGCTTTTAAGCTGAGCCAGAAATATCTCATGTTTCGCTCCTGGCATAGCTTATATAATCTTTCAAAAACCTTGCCGTTTCAATATTGCTTGTCTTGGCGTCAAATATCAGGTTCGACTTGTCCAAAACCACCACGCGATTGCAGCACTTGAGGCCGATATCTATGTCATGAGTTGTCATAACAATTGTACCGCCATTATTCGTGAATTCGGTTAAAACAGTGATAAGATGATGACAGGCTTTGGCATCCAGGCCGGTAAAAGGCTCATCCGCCAGCAATAAAGCCGGCTGATGTACCATGGCTCGTGCAATAGCTAAAC
The DNA here is from genome assembly GCA_964537355.1 of uncultured Pirellulales bacterium. Classification (GTDB taxonomy): domain Bacteria; phylum Planctomycetota; class Phycisphaerae; order Sedimentisphaerales; family Anaerobacaceae; genus NIOZ-UU13. The sequence goes on from CAZIAN010000001.1 coordinate 32,246, forward strand.
GTTGAAGGAGCCCGCGGGAAAGGATGCTGGCTGTGTCATATCTATAGGAAAAAAGCCCAACATCCTGTAGTAATTCCGTTATGTAGGTGTCACTGTCTTTTACGCCGTAGAGCCTCGCAAAAAAAGAAAGATTTTCAAGAACTGTCAGTTCGGGATATACCATGCTTTTGTGAGAAATCATCCCAAATTGTGATTTAGCTTTTTCAGGGTCCTTTCGAATATTGTATCCGCAAAGCTTAACGGAGCCATTGTCAGGCTGCAAGAGGCCGGCGATGATACGAAGAAGCGTGGTTTTACCCGCCCCATTGATACCGCAAATAAGAACCGCCTGCCCCGTATCTATGTCAATAGCAATATCTCTCAACACATTCCGTGTATCAAAAGCTTTGCTGACCGATTTAACATTTATAACCATGTCATTCATATCTTGCAGCAACACAGGCCTTGTTATATAAAATCATCACAAAGTGATTTAAATATTCATAAAATCCCACTCAGCTTTTTTGGCTACGTAGCCGCCAAAGCACCAGCATAGCCATCATAGCAAATACCACACACAAAATAATCAAGACTCTGCTATTGGACTTTTTGACAATGAACCCGACAACCTGGAATTTTATCTGTTCACCGGCCTTTACCGCAGGGACACTAAAATACTCGACCAAACTGCCATCAGCAGATTTCATCTCCCCCTTTGAATCGCCAAGACCTTTTACTTGCCCTTTATCCAATAACGAAAAAAACATAAATTCAGATGTAGGCAGACTTATCTTTTTTACGATGTCGATGGTTTCTGAATCAATTTCCAGACTATACGAGAATTCAGCATCATACTGCCCGGGGGGAATAGCCATAGTATCGTAGAAACCATCTTTTGTAATAACCAGGGCGTTTTCCTGAAAATATCTCGAAAAGGTCAGATCCTTAAATCCTACCGGAAGCATTACTTCTATAACTTTAGTTTTGTCATTTTCATCTTTTTCTACTGAAGTTATCGCCATATCCGAACTGTTATCGAGTCGCATGTATTCTGTTATTCGAAGAGAATCAGCTTCAACCTTAATAATAAAATGGTGGACAGTGACGGACAGCTTTGATCTGTCAGTTGAAACCTCATAAACTTCAACATGACCGTTAAAAACGGTTTGTCCCGGCTTAAGCACAACAGGGTGTCCGTTAAACATCATGTTCTGGTGTTGTACTCTTGGCAGGGCTGTTATGTTGTTGCCTGTTGGAACATTTTCAAAAACAGCCTTGCCTTGAGAATCAATGTTACCTTTTAGAGTTTGTGTCGGTTTTCCCAGCTCGAATATGGTTACCAAAACTTCATCATTCACAGTGACGGTACCGTTGGCTGTGCTGTTTGTTACATTTATGGTGAGCGTTGTTTGTCTCTGTGTGTCAGTGGTTTGGCTTAAAAGAGGTGACGCCGCGAACAATGACGTCAATATTGATATCATCAGGAAATGTTTCACGATGTTTTTACCGTTCCTTTTCTTTGGTCTGGGTTTGTTTTGTAAGGAGAGGCAGAATTACAAACAGCACACATACTCCTAATAGTATCCATTTCAAATAGTCCATTTTTAAGTCCTTCTAATTATCTTTTGCTGTTATTGCTTTTTGTTTAAATGACGAAAACAAAACAGCTAAAGTACCCAAAACCATAACAAAACTTCCAATCCATATCCAGTTTATTAATGGCTTTATCATGATATGAAGATTTATCAGCTTCCGGCTGTTGTCAACTTCAGTAAGAGCCAGATAAAGGTCACCTGCGAGCGTTCTTCTAATATCAATCTCGCTGACGTTTTTCTTGCTTGCGCTGTAAAACGCCTTGGCCGGTTTTAATTGAGCAATCAATTTCTCGCCCTTGTGGACTGAAATATCTGCTGCCAGGGCGGTAAAGTTTCGGCCTTGTTCGACATTGAGGTCATTGAAGGTCAACTCGTATCCGGCTATATTGGTTTTATCGCCGATTCTCATTGCGGCTGTCTTATCCATATCATAGCCGCCGGAACCTGCAATGCCGATAAACATAACTGCAACACCCAGATGGACAATCCTTGCGCCATACCATCTAAGATTTCGAGGTGATTTTTTCGCTTTATAACCGACAAAATCAGCCAGAAGATTCACCAGCACAAAACCGCTTAAAATAAAACATGGTATTGCGGGTGACCCGCTTAAAAGCCATCGTCCCCACCATCCGATGGCTTCGGATATACCACTCGGACGTGCTGAGTCCAGTGAACACGTAAACAACCAGACTGTCACCACTGCGGCAAGCGCGATAACTCCCAAAATGATACGCCAGCTTTTATTAAGGCCATTTCTAATAAGATGCGGGCAAAGGCCAATGAGCAAAAGCAAAAACAACCCGCCGGGAGCTGTAATCTTTGTAAAGAATTCTGGGGCAAGGGTGACGGGGGCTCGCGAGGTCCCGGCTTGTGTAGATAGGCTCTCAATAATTTTTATAAACACCTTGCTTAAGAACGGAAATAGTGTTCCTACGAATATCACCAGGGCCAGCAGCAGCAACAGCCAGTTGTTAAGAATTACAAATCGGTGGCTGGGTATCCCGGCGTTCGGCGGTTCCTTTTTTTTGCGCATATAATTACGCAAAATGAGTACCCCTGCTATTACCCACACTTGTATCAGCAATACGACGTGCAAAATACCAAGACCGGGATTCGGAAACGCATGGACACTGGAAACAAGTCCATATTTTGTAAGAAATCTGCCGAAAACACATAAACTGAACGTAAGGATACTAAGCAGCACTGTCCATGTTGCAATTGAAGAACGCCGGTTGTACATTCTGAAACAATGGAGTAATGCGGTCGCTGTAAGCCAGGGTATCAGTGAGGAATTTTCTACAGGATCCCACGCCCAATAACCTCCCCAGCCAAGCTCTTCATACGCCCACCAGGCGCCTAATACAATGCCGGCTGTCAAAAACAACCAGGCAAACATTGCCCACCTCTGGGCCTGTTTAAGAAGTGGCAGAGCGTTTTCTTCGTCAGCCGTTTTTAGCCGGCCAAAGGCCCATGCAAAAGTTATCATAAAACCCGCATAGCCGACAAAAAGAATCGGGGGATGCAAAACCATCGCAGGGTGCTGCAATAAAGGATTAAGACCTGCACCGTCGGCTGGTGAAGCAGTCGTATATAATTCAAAGGGATTTTTGTCTTTGTTCAAAATAATAAGAAAAAAAACACTGACCAGATTGGCTATCATACGGGCATTTGCAGAAAAACTTCTGTGTTTAAATTCAGATTTGCAATATACTATAACCAGAAATACGGCCTGGAACCATAACCACAGCAGTAACGAACCGGCAGAGCCCGCCCATAACGCGCTTATTTTGTATGGAAAAGGCAGCGCCCTGGAAGTATGCTCAGCGACATAAATTACGGCGAAGTCACTCTTGACCAACAGTATCCACAGAGCAATCATAGCCACACTTAGACAAGCCATGTATGCAACAGTCGCATTGCGAGCACTTTTGATCAAACCCGTGTCTTGGCGAAATGAACCTAACAGGTCAATTACAACCGCATAGCCGCTTAAAAAAAGCGCAAGTAAGAGAGCGAAATTTCCAAGTCCTGCCATATTTTTACTCCACTTTTGCCTTGTATTTTGATTCGCATTTTGTCATGAGGGTCTTGGCCTTAAAGGATTTGTTTTCGTCCAGCCTGCCTTCAACTACCACTTCAATGTCATCGGTAAAATTGTCCGGAACAGTTCCTTCATAAATTACTGGAATCTCTGTTTTGGTTCCGGCCAGAGTAAAGGTCAGGTTCATTTTCTGTAAATCACGATTCACGCTTCCAGGCTTGACTCTGCCGGCGATTCTGAATGAATAGTTATTCATATCAGAAATGTTGGCTGAGAATTCATCCACGGAATAATAATACGACCACGATGACTGCATTGCCTGGAATGTGAAATAACCCAGGCCGCCCCCGATGACAGTTACACCTATCAGAATTTTCAAAATCATTTTTGTTTTCATTGGTTCACCTATACTATTAATTTTTCAAACTATTTGTACTAAATTATGTAGCAAATCAACCTGAGATTTATATTCCATTATTATATTTTTGAGAAATGGGTTCAATATTGGTTCGGTGAAATGTTTTCATTATGAAAGGTCAGATTATATCGACCACTAAATACCCCCGGAATTATAAATTGCAGGCGTCTAGTCAGCAAAGTCTAATATAAGCCCATTATCACCTGAGGTCATTAATATTCAACTCCTTGTCAAAGACCAGTGTCAATGCCCGGTAATAAGTAAGCATCGCTTTTTCCACTTCTCCCCGAGCCTGATAAATCTGGCCTAATTCATAAAACGCCCTGCCGGACTTTGGATTCAGCTTTGTTGCTTCAAGAAGTAGCTTTTCTGCTTCTTCAAAATTACTCATTTGTCGATTTGCCCAGCCGGTTATGAGCAGCAACTTTGACTTCTCGATATATCCTCTGGTCTGAACTCCATCAAGTATTTCCAAAGCGGATTTACCCTGGCCTATAGAACATAAAAGGTTGCCGATTTCCAGAGCCAGTTCGACAGAATTAGGATCGAGTTCCCTGGCTTGTTTCATTTGGGTGATAGCTGATTCAATTTGTCCCCTCCCCTGCAGCATCTTTGCCATTTGAAGGTGTCTTTTAACTCGTGCTGCAACTGTAGCGTTAGTTACGGTTTTTACCTGACCTGCATTATTAGGATCTATCTCCTGAGCTATCCCCAGTGCCTGATTCAATCGAGCATGTATTACTGGTTCGAAATTGTACCCGTGACCTGCTTCCACCCAAAGTACTTTGTCCTTATCATCTGAAATTATCACGGTTGGTGTTGCGATTATGCCAAATTTCCCCCATAACTTGTATTCTTTGTCCTTAACTACGTGAACAAAAGAGAAAAGTTCATTTGGGTCTGATTCGTTGGGAAATGACTTAAAAAATGTTTGACTGTTGGGGTCATCGATGACGATTACAACACTCAGGCTGTCTTGCTGACCAGTCAAGTTGCAAATAATTTTTTCTAATTCTTTTGTAGCTCGTGTTGAATTTTTATGTTTGGCGGATAAGAAAGCCACCATCAGCACTTTTTTGTTACCATGTTTATAATCGAAGAGTTTACCAGAGACGTCTAATGCTGAAAACTCCGGCATTTTGTTGCCAATGTCGATTCTGCGTCCGGCACAGTTTGCTTTATGACCCTGCAGAAACGAACAGATCATAACAATATAAATAACATAAAAGGTTGTTTTACGATTCATTATCATTATATTTATATCAGCTTTCTATATATCTGAACTCGGTTTTTAAGCTCCACTGTCTACGCTACGGGGCGGAATAATCCACGGCTTTTTCTCTATCATAATCCTTCGGTAAATGACAACCGGGTGCGCAACGGCCTCCAGTTTCTGTCTTTGAGAAGCCAACCGGCAGCTCCCACATTCCGTATGGCACACTCTTGCGAATATGTTTTGGAAGGTCGCTCGCGTGTGTCTGATGGCAGGCTCGGCACGTCCTTCCACGACGTTCCTTGTTAACGTGTAAAAAGTGCAGGTTAGTACTTCCGTTTCTAAAGTCTGTGAGAGTATTTGTTTCCGGCGTCCATACAAGGTCCTTCGAGTGACAACCGAAACAAAGCTCATAATTCTGTTCCGAAAACGGAGCGTAAAATATCGGTGGATATTCTTTCGCCAGGAGTCTGAAATATTTGCTACCGTGGGTGACATGACATCCACTGCAATCACCGTCTTTGACGGGGCCGTGAAGATATTTCTTATCTTTGATCTGGTCTGTGAAAGCAGGCAGAACTTCATCTTTGGTTATTTGCTGTGGTTTATCATGACAGGTCATGCAAATCGTTTTCGGATCGCTTTTCAGCAGGAATTTGACTGACGAGGCATGTGGAGTATGACATTTCAGACAACCGTCTATATCAGAGACAACGCTATGCTGGTACATGGAGTTTTCAGCAACATTCTGTATATCCTTATGACAAGTGTAACAAAGATAGGGTGCGAAATCTTTAACCATCTTTGGATTACTGGCGCCATGAGGATTATGGCAGCCGATGCAGTCGTTCTTTGCCGGCTCGTGAACAAACTCATATTTTTTTAACTCGTCTTGTGTTACAACATGGCAGGAAAAACAAAGCTCGGAGGGTTCGGCAACCAGTAAACTTTTATGGTCTGAACTGTGAGAATTGTGACAGATTGTACATTCACCGACCGCTGTTGGCCCATGTAGATATTGAAATCCTTCGGTAATTTTATGGCAGTTGCTGCACAGAGCAGCGACGTTTTTTTCCAGAAGCAGGGATTTATTATCACTACTGTGAGGGTCATGGCATTGAATACAGTCACCCGTCTTAAGGGGCTCATGAACGACCTCTTTGCTTGTTTGTTCCAAATGACAGTATTCGCATAGGTCTTTGCCCTGACGCACAAACTCATAGGTATGTTCTTCCGGTTTCAATGGTTTGTGGCACGCTTTACAGTCACCAAGTCCCACCGGTCCGTGTACGAAAGCTTTTGTGCCGTAGTCGGCATGACATTCTCCTGTAACGCATGTTTTTTGTGGCGTAGTTGGTTTTTCCACTGCAAGTACGTTGGAAACCAAAATAAAACTCAGCACAACAACTAATTTCTTACCATATTTGCTAAACATTGTCCCACCTTCCATTCTTTTTTATAAATTCAAGTTGAAGTGGCATCGTTACGCCACACATCAGTACCGAATACCGTACAAAAAAGCTTCCAAAATAGTATCTGCTGTTTTTCATATATTTTCCGTTTTCCGACTCTTAACAATTTATCTTAATTCGCTGCTTTGGAACTCGAAGCTTGTCGCCTGTAAAGAAGGACCATTGTCCCGGAAGCGGAGCTATGGTGCTTTGGTTTGTTAAGTTCCAAAACTAACTGTTTCCTGGTTTCACTTTCCTCAATACTCGCAATAATAGCAGGAGAGAGCAACTCTTCTGAACCTTTCTTCCAGTCATTTTTAATATTCGCACTGTTGGAAAAATCCTCGATGCTGAAAGTGTATGTTTTCTGAGCAAAAGGATATTCATTTTTTAGTTTGGCTTTTTCGGCATGTTTTTTGCCGTCCTTGGAATAAAACAACCATGGTTCGGAGCCTTGTGCGGTCACAAAAACATAATTTCCCTGTGTGGTTCCTATATCAAAATCAGTAAACTGAACACGAAGCGGAAGATCCTTTTTCATATGTGGAGATGACGGGAACTTCGACCAAAGCCACTGTTCATAATTATCATTGCCGTTATCAAGATTAATCTTAATCGCAGGATTGACAGGTTTATTTGACATATTGGTCACTTTTTTTGTTGTGGTATCGATCGAATAATGCGGCAAATATTCCAGAATCTTCAGTTTATAATCGCTTATGGGTAAGGTTATCGTATCTCCTGCATTAGCGACATATTCAAGTGGCTTATTTGTGTCATTGCCCCAGACCGATACAATGCCGATTGACTTGCCGGAGGTTAGTTCTCGCATGATCTTTTCGATTCCTTCGGAACTGTGGAGTTTAACGATTTTAATACCTCCGATTTGTGATGATATCGACTGTTTGGCTGGATCTGCTGAACTCAGCCAGATATCCTGATTGAGGTTTTCGCCCTTTGCCTTTATTTGTACTACTGCCCCCCCTTTAGGATCTTCTACTATGGAAGTCTCCCACTTTAGATCTGGTAAATACTGCATGAGTCTGATTTTAATTGGTGAGCCCATTAACGGTAGAGCCTTATCAAGCATGGTTGTCTTGTTCTCGTTGGGGACTTTTACCGGGAACCGCATCATAGACCCGTCCATACCATTTTGAACCACTATTTCCCATGGCCCGCTTAACATTGCCTGCCGCATTTCTGGGGAATAACCGTAAGCTCGGCTCGAAAATACTGAGAGGCCTGCGATCACAAGGATAACAATATTGATAACACTTGCATGTGCTCTTAATTTAATAATACTTTTCATAATCGGTCTTATTGCACCTCACTAATTATTTCATTCGCTTTAAGCAGTATTGCTTCGGTATATTTAAAATTGTGAACACCCCAACTGCCGTCAGCTTCTACCGAATCAATAAGTTCTTTTGCCTGTGTTATCTTCTCTGTTGATTCTTTGGCTTTCTTTTCATTAGTCTCGTAATCTAAGCTTTTAAGTACTTTTTCCAGCCTGTTGTTGACTTGTTCGTGTAATTTTTTGATACTCCCCTGCCAAAATGAAATATATTGATTGCCGGTTCCAGGTTCATGGCATTTATCACAGGCTCGAGGTACTGCTTTGGCGACTTTTCCAAAGCTGTCTAATGCTCCAGGTTTTTTTTGGGCCTTTTCGATGTGACATCCGGTACATTCCACGTGCGTAAGAAACATGGGGCTGAGAACTCGATCTGTCTGCGTGTCTTGCATTGGATGTTGGGTTGCGTAAATGGTGCGCTGGACCTGGTGGGTGTCGCTGTGACAGCTCTGGCAATCCAGCATGTCTGAAATCGATGTTACCTCTTTCTTACCGTGTAATATTTTTCCATGGCATTCAAAGCACTCAACTTTATGGCCATTAGTATGGGCTTTATGCAGTTCTACACTGTCATATTGATGTTCTTTAGCCTCAGTTGCCAGCTTGTCGGCCAAAAGAATCTTCTCGGCATCGGTGTAGTTATGACAGTTCAAGCATACACTGTCATCTATTTTGCTCGTCTTCTGTATTTCCTTCTTGTGGCAGGAATCTTCACAGCTTGCATTATAAGAAACAAACTCAGAATGGTTAATTGAAACTAGTCCTCTCTGAATAACTTTATTTGGCACTTCATGGCAGCTCTTACAACTTGTCTGGACAAGCTGCTCGCCGGCCTCGGTGTTCCTGAGGAAATGGCATGTGAAACATGCGTCATTGTTGACGCTGAAATGCTCGTTACCCTCAAAGTGGCTGTGACAAGTACCACAGGTGATATTTATTCCATCGACCTCTTTTTTCATATGATTCTTATGAGTGAATTTAACACCGTTGAAGTCGATGTCCTTTGTCAGCAGCTCTTCCGTGCTGTGACATTCCGACCTCAGACAGGATTCGTCTAAAATGGTGGCGCTTGGTTTCGTACCCACCCTGCCGACAATGCAATCGATCGCTTGTGACAGGCCGTTTATCTTGCCCTTGACGTGACCCATCAATCCGGGCTGGAGATGACACTCAAGACAATTCACTTCGCTGTGGGTCGACGTCTTCCAGTTGTCATAATAGTTATTCATTATATGACAGGAATTGCAAAATCCCGGCTGCTCGGATACAACGATGGCACCTGAGGCAGCAACCATAACTACCGCAGCTAATAATAATATTTTCACTTTCCAGTTTAGCTGTTTAATTTTGCTTATTAATGACTTCATTCTTAAGTATTTCGCCTTAATCTTTGTTGTTCATAAAAAGTTTTTGAGCAAATCGGTCTTTTTTACGTAGCTTGGGATTGCCAAGGACCTTTCGGTAATGTAATCCAAAACTTGGTTCCGGTATCCTCTATACTGTCAATCCATATTTTCCCGCCGTGTCTTTCCACTATATATTTTGCTATCGATAGCCCCAGGCCGGTACCGTCTTTTTGAAATTTTCGGGCGTTACTTGCTCTGAAAAACTCGTCAAATACATCGTCAAGCTCATCTGCAGGTATCCCGATTCCTGTATCTGCGATTTCGATGACTACACAATCCTTTCCGTTTTTTGCACCTATTGTGACCGTACCTTTTTCCGGTGTATATCTTATTGCATTAAGCAGTAAGTTTGTGAACACTTCTTCGATGGAAAATTGGTTGCCGGAGATTGTATCTACTGACGAATCAACGTTACAATTTAGTGTTATCGATTTATCTTCAGCCTTTGTTCTGACAGCCGCAACTGCGTTATGTACGGTATCTCTCAAGGGGAAAACATCTATTTCCAGTTTGTCGCTCAGTCGCATTTGTGTCAGCTTCAACAGTGTCTTCACAAAGTGGGTAAGTTTGATGGTTCGCATGTGTGCACGGCCGATAAACTCCGCCGGCTTATCGTCAAGTGGCCCGACAACTTTATTTACTACCATACCCAGGCAACTCTGTATAGTTGCCAGATGCGATTTGATATCATGAGTGACACGTAGAACGTATTCGTCCTTTATTTGGTCTTTTTTCTGGAGTAATGTGTTTGCCTGTATGTAGGCTCGCTCGGTCCGCTTGAGTCTCATGGAAATGTAGCTGGCCATATATACGGCTAAATATAGCGCAGTTGCGAAAACAAAAAAAGTGCCGAGAATGTAAAGTTTGTTTCTATGCAAACAATTTGGTGCGAATCCTTTCAGGCAATAGTGTGGTATAAGCTGTAGATATTCGAGCAGGACAAGCAGGCCGAAGACTAAAACGGCAAACGTAGCCTGGAGATAGCTGTCCCATAAAGAAAGTAAGATGCTTGCTATGATCATATGAAATATAAAGTAAAAAACAAATGGGTTTTCGATCCCGCCTGAAAAATGCAGCAGGACGGTTAGAATAAGCAGATCAGCGGATATCTGAACGTTAATTATTTTCTTTACTGCTACATGCGGTATTTCATTTCCTTTTTTTTCAAAATGGTTTAATAGCAGCAACACTGTCAGATTGTACATAACAAGAAGTATTGCGATACTGTAGAGAGCGGCATCATGTAGTTCTATATCCAAAAGGTTACTGGAAACATAGGTTGCCGCGCAGACAAATACAATAGCTATCCACCTTAGCCTGATCAACCAGTAAGCTCTCTGGAGAAGTCTGATATTTTCAGATACCGGTTCCATTTTCAACCTTGTTTGACAGAAGTTTTTTGACCTCGGACAGCAGAACATCAGGTTCTACCGGCTTGTCCAGGAACACATCAACCGGCAGCCAGGTTGGATCTCCGGCGGTGGATTTGAAACTTATGCCGGTTCTGTTTTCAACTGCTGTCAGCATCAGGACAGGCATATTTTTGAGCTGGGGGTCTTTCTTCAATTGTCTGGACATTTCAAAGCCATCCTGCCAGGCATGCATCATAACATCCAGTATGGCTAAATCCGGTTTTTCAGCTCTGATTTTTTCCATACCTTCTATTTTGTCGCCGGCCGTGACCACGGTATATTGCTCACTCTCCAAAATAGCCCTGATTACCTTGATATAATCCGGGTCATCATCCACAATCATAATCTTTGCATTTGCCATAATTAATCTCGCAAAAAAAAAACGCCTTGGGATTATTGTAGCCTTTCTTGTTACTTCCTATGCTTTTATAAATCTTTTTCAGGTTTATTTGCCTTCGGTTTCAAATTATCATTAAAATTCGTCATAGAAGATATCGTCCGGGCTAATGCCTTTTTCCTT
>CAZIAN010000002.1:0-7152 GCA_964537355.1 uncultured Pirellulales bacterium
CACGAGCTGACGAAATCCGCCCCGATCGAAACCGAACTGGTTGAGCATGAGATGGCTCATACCGAGAAGGGTAAACACGATGGGGCCGCTGGCGACGAACAATTTTAAGCTGTCACTGAGGTTTGATATACGCCGCGCGAAGAACATAGTTCCAAAAAGCAGCAGCATGATGAAATTGGTCGCCAGCGCCATCTTTACTTCGGGCGCCCGCATCAGGGAACGGAAGAAAGCCAGCGCCAGCGCCGTTGCTTCATCGGGAATACCGGGCAGTTGCCTCTCAAGGAAGTTCTTTCTGACGGTTGAGACCTTTTTAGTTTTCGGTTTTTGTTTTGACCTCCTTCCGACCGTGTGTCCCTGGTAGAAACGAATAGTCGTGCGGTAGGCCCGCCTCAAACCCAATCCACCAATGCCGAATGCTCCGACTGCACTTAACACGGCGGGCAGGGCACTTCCCCTGGCCAGTGACATCGCGCCATTGCCTACCCACAGAAAAGGCACTACCTTATGTGCCACCAAGACCGCATTGGGAATGGGCCTCCTGCTGCGACTCACGGGCTGCCTCGTCGCCTGTTCGTCCAAAGGCGCTGATTTCACCGTGTCGGGTCTGTGCTTTTTTCGTTCGTGCGCGAAGGTGCTAATGATATTTGGAAGCTGTACAATCACAATGAATGAAAATGTGACCCCGGCAATAATGGCACGGCGTCGGCGCTTGTTCACCATGAGCGCGGCCAGCCAGCCGCGCAGACAATAAGTCCACGCGGTAATCATGAAGACCAAACTGAGTACCAATGGAAACATCCAGATCATTATCCATTGCCCGCTGAGAATCAATCCCAGGGAAAGACCCAGCACTAAAGGCAGGAACAGAATGATGCTAATGGTCATGTGTGAGGCGATATAGTTCACCAGGAAAATATCTCTGAGCGAGATCGGCAGGTGCAGCATCCGGCTGATGTCGATCGTTTCCGAACGCTGGATCTCCGAAATCATTCCAATCATCCAGGCAAACAGAAACGCACCAAAGAACAAATCCCACGCGAGGAGCAAACTTGTCGGCGACCTTTCAGCCAATATAAAGAAACCTATCAGCACCCCGGCAACGCCGCTCACAATACTTAAGATAAGCAAACCCACGGCTACGATCATTATGAGTACGGCATTGAATTGACTGCGAGACCATTGATTTCGGGTCAAGCGCCATCGTAACCAGATGATTGTGCGAAGTTGGCTCCAGTCCATCTAATCCTCCAGCCAGCTTAGCTTCTGGTGCTCGATTTTATCGCTGCCGACAGCCTCAAGAAACAGTTCCTCCAGCGAGCCACCGGCGCGAATCTCGTCCATCGTGCCCTGATGCACAAGCTTGCCGGCGACAATAATCCCGAAGTCTGTGCAGAGCCTTTCGACAATATCCAGAACATGCGATGTCAGGAACACGGTCGCACCGCGTGCGACGCAACGCTTCAATGTGTCTCGCAGCACGCGCGAGGCAACGGCATCGACGCCCTCGAACGGTTCATCGAGAAACAACAGGTCCGGATTCGGAATCAGCGCCGCCGCCAGCGTGAGTTTTTTCTTCATCCCATGCGAGTATTCGAGGGTCAGCTTCTCCTCGCTATCCAGGTCCATCATGGTCAACAGCTCCCGGCAACGTTCGTGGATAGTCTCCATGGGCATCTTATACATGCGTCCTATGAAGGTCAGATATTCCTGTGCCGTCAGATTATCGAACAGAGCCAGTTCCTCGGGCACCACGCCAACACGGCGTTTGACTTCTCTGGCTTTTTCGGGATCTTTGATTTCCTCACCCAGGATGCACATCGTGCCGCTCGTAGGAGCGAGCAAACCAGTAAGCATTTTAATGGTTGTGGATTTGCCAGCGCCGTTGGGGCCGAGAAAGCCGTAGAAATTCCCGGCTTCCACACGTAAGTCAAGACCGTCGACGGCACGCAACTCGCCAAAGCAGCGAGTGAGTCCGGTGGTTTTGATAGCAAGGGTCATAACGGCCGCTGAGTCTATCGGCCCCAGAGCGAAAAAGCAAGGATGTTTATTAGGATTTGATGTGCACCGTCACAGGATTCGTTTGGCCAGGGGCAGTTGCCTGATGAAATTGGCCAAAGCAAAACACAACGGAATTGCAATTAGTACGGCCAAAGCAAATTTTAAAAGCGGGTATAAGCTGATATTTCTAATCGCGATTGCCACAAGGACTACAACCGGCGCATGGATAATATAAGCGGTATAAGCGCTGGCGGACATAGCTTTGCTGACTCCTCCCTGCCGATTGAACCACTTGTGAAACAGAAACAGCAGCGCGATAATCATCGCAACGCCGGTAAACTGCTCCCAAGCGGCGTAGCCAAAGCATTGCCAGTGAAATCCCCCCATGAAAGGTGAAATATCACCCGACGATGCTCCACCTAACACGAATAAAGCGGGAAATAGTATGAAGATGAATATGATTGCTACAACAAGCCAGAATTTGCCCATCGCGTCAGGTATCCGCACCAGCCAGTTTTGCTTATATGCAGCGATTCCGAGAATATACATACAAATATACTGAGGGAAGAAGGGAAACTGAAAATTCAACGGCTCAAAGTTCCAACCAACCGGAAGCCATATCCGCACGATGAAGGAAACAATGCTCAAGGCAAGAGCGAATAAAAATATGGTTAAATTGCCGGGTATTTTGCTGTCTTGCTTAACTGTAGAAATTGTTGTTTTCGACAATATCCGATATAGAACATAACAACCGGCGAATATTAACAGGGCCTCGACAAACCACAACGGCCCGGTGCCAATGTGAAAGCTGCTGTAATACCGGCGGAGAAAATCTAAAAAAGAGCCGGAGGACTGATCACCGAATCGAACCATCGGACGCATTATAAGCGGGCCTATGATAAAGTCGTAGCACAGTATAGGGATGCCCAGACGCAGTAGTCTGTCTTTGAAAAATCGGCGGGACCCTTTTCGGTCGTACGAGCCGGGAGTGAAATAACCAGAAATCAAAAAAAACAAGCCCAGCGAAAAGGCCTGGACAGTAGCGTTATGCCATGTCAATGGGACCGACATAGTGCCTTCGGGGACGTTTCTGTAATACCAGCTTCCGGCGCCGCCATAGGTGATTGAAAGATGGAGCATAGCTATAAGTGTAATAAGCAGGATTCTCAGGTTATCAATAAAATACAGGCGGGCTTTTTCCATATCTTATTCTCTTTTACTTAATATTTTTCTACATTCTCGGCAACTTTGATTCAGTATCTTCTGCATAACCTGTACTTATGGAAAAAGTCAGAAAAAGTTACACATAAAATGTTGATTCGTTAAGGTGTATGGCCGGTCATACGGAATAGCCGGGCTTTCAGGTTTGCTTTTACCTTCCCGTAACGGGTATCGCCGGAGAGGTTGGTCCATTCGTAGGGGTCTGTGTCGTGGTCGTACAATTCCTCGCTGGCGTTGTTGTAGAGAATATATCGCCATCTTTTTGTCCGGACGGACCAATGTTGTTTGGTAGGATCATTTCCTGTCTTATTGCCGGCATATATCATCGTCAAGGCGGCGTCGGGGCCATTCCATGTTTCTGATGTTGGATTTTTAAGGAACGGGCGGAGGCTGTAGCCGTCAAGCTTGGCGCCCTGGTCATTCTTCCTCGTATCGCCTTCGAGCCCACAGAGGTCAACGAGAGTGGGATAGATATCGATAAGTGAAACTGGGTGCTCGGCGATGCCGCTGGAGTCCGCTACGCCCGGCGCACGGATGATGAGCGGCACACGAGTACTCTCTTCCCAGAGAGCGTTCTTGAAAAGGTAATCCTTCTCGCCCATGTTCCAGCCGTGGTCACTTGTAACGACGATAATGGTGTTGTCTTTGATTGGGCTTTTGTTCACCGCATTGACTATACGACCGACGCATTCGTCCACTGCGGCCACGCTGGCGAGATAGGCCTGGGTAAACGCTTTGAGTGCGGATTCGAGGTCAGGATATGATTCCTTGAGCAGGCGAAAGTACTTCGGTCCCTTTTGGCTGCTGTTAAAAACGTCCAAGTAGTGACAGTCTTCGGCATCGTTGGGCTTTATTACGGGAATTTCGAGCGAGTCCATCGGGAACATATCGAAGAACCGCTTTGGGACATGCAGCGGAGTGTGCGGACGAATAAAACCAACGCCAAGGAAAAACGGCTTGCTGTTTTCCTGTTTCGCAAACTCATTAATCTTTTCTGCCGCCCATGCAGCGTTGCGTTCATCGGGTGTAGGGTCGCGGTTGTCCTCGTCAACGTATTTGAACTTATTTACCTTACCCCAGGTGCCGTATATCCAGCCCTTATTGCCGTCCTCATCCGGACCATAAGGGGCATCCGACAACGGAGCGTAGGAACCATCAACAGCTCCTATACTTCGATATGGTAGAGGAACCGAGGGGTGGGCGACCCTTTCCTTGCCGTCATAGACAAAGGGGCCGTAGTCAGCCTTATGTTTGAACTCGCTCCAGACCGAAGACAGATGGTGATGCATTAGCTTGCCGGAGCCGGCGACATGATAGCCGTTGTCGCGGAAGTGCTCCATGATAGTTTTAGAATTCTTGAGCACGGGATTCTTGTGCCAGACGTCCCAGAACAGATTTTTGGAAGTGTGCGGATAGATTCCGGTAAGGAAGCTGGAGCGCGATGGTGCGCAGATGGGATTATTGCTGTAGGCCCGTTTGAAAGCCACCCCGGACTGAGCAAGCCTGGCGATGTGCGGTGTCCGCGCCTGAGGGTGCCCATTCATACCAGTGACATAGTCGTTTAGATCGTCACAGACGATCAGCACTATATTGGGCTTTCGTCTTTGCCTGGCAACAGGGCTGGCACACCCGGCCGATGGTATAAGGGCTGCAACACCACCTATCATCAGGCTCTTCAAAAAATCACGGCGAGTTTTCATTTTACACCCTACTTTTTAGTTACCGTGGTGACACCACGAGGCGGTTCGGCAGAACAATAAAAATATGGTTTTCGTATAACATTTTAAATTTCTCGCAGTTCAGAAGAATCCCAGCCACTGTTGTCTCGCTTACAAAATACAAACAAATAATTAACAAATCACAACACACGGATCTTCGAAAAGCAACGGTGAACAAGCGCCTACAACCAAAACATACCTCCTGCAAAAGCGGACAGATACTCTTCAGTTCTATTAGTCAAACATTTTACTATGTACCTACGTGAAGTTCCTCCAGTATTTCATCAAGGTGTTTTTCAATCGCTTTCCTTGCTTCGTGACAACCCTTTGGACATGTTATGTCATAAATTATTACTCGGTTTACTGCAAGGTTAAAAGGTACATAATTTTTATTTTGAGCAAGTAAAATAGTCTTGCCCTTTGTACAATGTCGGTATCCTACCTCATATAGAAAATTAGGATTTTGTCCTGTGAGATCGGCAATCACTATTGGGCAGTTGTCCAAATAGAGATATATATCCTCAACAATATTTGAACCGGGTATCTCATCTGCTCGTACACTATGGAGGTTTTTGCCTTTGACAGCCTCTTTTATAACGTAATGGTAGATCTGATCAAAGTTCTTGGCTATCTCAGTGCCTTGCTCACCAATAGGCATAACCACGAATACCTCATTTTCCCAGTTATACGTTTTGGCGTTCATTCTATCTCCCTTTCACTTATTCATTTTATTGAAATCACCCTTAGCATTAACTACTATTCGATTTCGGTTCAGATATAATCATTCAACCGGTTTTCGAGCAACTCCTGGCGGCCGCTTTGGAGTTTGGGTTCGCCGTGTTCAAGGATATAGGCTTCAAGCTCTTCAAATCCTGCCTGTTTCTTTTCAATTTTGGAGCCGAGCCCCTGGTCCCAATTTTGATAACGAGCCTTGACAGCGTTCTCGAAGGTTTTGTCTTCGATCATCTTTGCGGCATTTTTCAGTCCCCGTGCAAAAACGTCCATAGCACCAATATGACCATAGAAAAGGTCGATGGGATCTATAGATTGACGTCTGACATGTGCGTCGAAATTGAGACCACCGGTGGTAAATCCACCGCCTTTTAGGATAATATACATAGCCAATGTTGTTTCGTAAATGTCGTTTGGAAACTGGTCCGTGTCCCAGCCTAAAAGAAGATCGCCCCGATTAGCATCGACCGAGCCGAGTATATTATTTGCAACACAAAAGGCAAGCTCATGACAAAAATCGTGGCCGGCCAGCGTTGCATGATTGGATTCAATGTTTAACTTAAAGTCGTTAAGCAGAGCATATTTCTGTAAAAAGGCAAAGCAATTGCCTGCATCAAAATCATACTGATGTTTGGTCGGTTCCTTCGGTTTTGGCTCTATATAAAACTGTCCTTTGAAGCCAATCTTCTTTTTGTAGTCAACCGCCATCTGCAGAATCAAGGCCATATGATCCAATTCACGTTTCATATCGGTATTGAGCAGGGTATCGTAACCTTCACGTCCACCCCAGAAGACATAACCCTCTCCGCCAAGCTCATTTGTTATCTCAATAGCTTTCTTAATCTGACTCGCTGCATAAGCAAAGACCTCAGGCGAAGGATTGGTACCCGCACCGGCCATGAATCGACGATGTGAAAAAGCGTTTGTAGTTCCCCAAAGCAGCTTAACTCCGGTGTCAGCCTGAAGCTTCTTTGCTTTTTGAACTATTTTATCGAGACGCTTGTTTGTTTCAGCAAGGTCATCTGCTTCAGGAGCAATGTCTCTGTCGTGGAAGCACCAGAAATTTACACCTAATTTTGTGAATAACTCAAAAGCAGCTTCCAATGTCATATCTGCGATTTCCATTGGATCGGATGAATCGTTGTATTTGCGAATAATGCTATTACCACCGAACTGGTCGGTTCCTAAATTTTTTAAAGTGTGCCAGTAGCATACTGAAAAACGCAAGTGCTGGGCCATTGTTTTTCCAAGTACAACCTCCTGGGGATTATAATGCTTAAACGCAAGAGGATTCTTTGAATCAGGTCCCTCGTATTTTATGCTTTTAACTTCTGGAAAGTATTCTGCCATTTTAATTACTCCTTTCTTAAGCGCTTCAAACAAAACTCATGCACTTATGTCTTGTGTATTAAACTATTTAACTGTCGTTTCAAAACATCTTCCCATCTTCCATACGCATCCTGATAGGCCGATGCTAATTTCT
>CAZIAN010000002.1:7252-38951 GCA_964537355.1 uncultured Pirellulales bacterium
CAACTTCCGCCGCCAGCTCGTTCATCTGCTCGTAGTCCAATCCCTCACCGCCTACAAAGTTGTGCTTTAGCCAGCTATTCAGAATTCCCGCCCCGTTAAGGCAAAGCAAAACACCATACCTCGGCTCGTCCTTCGAATGATTTACATGAACGAATATATTAA
Source organism: uncultured Pirellulales bacterium (assembly GCA_964537355.1). GTDB lineage: Bacteria > Planctomycetota > Phycisphaerae > Sedimentisphaerales > Anaerobacaceae > NIOZ-UU13. Next base: position 7,415 of record CAZIAN010000002.1, read on the forward strand.
CCCTTGAGAATTGGTCGTAGTTTTTCTTATCACTGATTCCATAGACCACGCCCGATGTCCCCGCAGTAACTGCAATTTCTCCCGGCTGCAACACACCAAGTGACAGTGCGTTATTAGGCTGGTCACCTGCTCTGTAACTTACCTTTGTCCCGGCCTTTAGGCCAAGTTCATAAGATGCCGAGCTAGTCAACTCGCCCTGAACGGAAAACGTCGGAACAGTCGGGGCTGTCAAATCGGTTGAAATTCCATAGTTATCCAAAATAAACTCCGCCAATCCATCTTTGCCGAAATCCCACATTATCCCCTCGGACAAACCCGACGGCGTAGTCTTTATCTCACCCGTCATCATCATCGCGATATAGTCACCGGGCAGCATTATCTTATGAATCTTCGAATAAACCTCGGGCTCGTTTTCCTTGACCCACTTTAATTTAGACGCCGTAAAATTACCCGGCAGATTAAAAAGACTCTTAAGACACTTTTTTCTGCCGATATCTTCTGCCGCCTGCTCGCCGATTTGTACTGCCCTGCTGTCGCACCAAATTATCGAAGACCTCAAAACCTCCTTGTTCTTATCCACACAAACCAGCCCATGCATCTGATATGAAATCCCGACAGCTTCAACATCCTCTAAATTCCGGATTTTTGAAGCAATCTGCTGGGTTGCTTCTTTAACATGTTCCCACCATGTAGAGGGATGCTGCTCGGCCCAGCCGGACTCCTTTGCGATAATCTCCAGTTCCTCCTGAGGCGAAGTCGCACTCGCCAAAACCTTGCCCGTCCGGCTGTCCATCAGCGTCGCTTTTATCGACGAGCTTCCAACATCATATCCTAATAACAGCGCCATTTAGTTATCCTTACTTTGATATTTATATTACATTCAGACCCCTACCATTGCCGCTATAAACCCTTCCTCGATTCCGATTGGGGAATGGCAATCCCCAGATTATAACTATTTCAAATAAAGCTACAAGAGTTGTTTAGAAACTATCCAGATGATTCGAAGAAACAGAACAAATATACGAAATATTCCCCTGGGCCTCAACGGCCTTGTAATGATGCTGCCAATGAGACAGCTTGTACCCATTTCGTGTTATTATTAAGATTACAATAATTTTGCGGCGGTCGCAAATTCTCTTTCAACAAGCTTGAAATCTCTCCTATGGACATGTTTTTCTGGTATGGAACAGCATCTTCCAACACGATAGCATAAACCTTATTTTTGGATATAGTGTATTTATCGAATTCTTCTTTCGTACACCCGATTTGGCCTTGAAACCTCCTCCAAATATTTTCAGGCTTATCAACAACCACGTCCTTTATCAATGCCTCACCAACGAGAGAACGTTCACGTCCCGACGAATATATACTAACTTTACTCCCCTTCCATTTGTTTGAAAACATTCTTCTTACTTCTACCTTCTTTTCCCCGGACAAAATCATCATTGCATATTTCGTCCTAATACTCATTACAATTCCGCATTCAGGTAATTGTCCATTCATAAAAGACTACCGGCAATAACTTTCTTGTCAAACCACTTCTTAATATTTGGATACATCGGTTAGTTTTCTAAAACCAATTTCAGCAATCTCCTCAGATGGTCAGTATTAACGTATGCATCTGATTCAAATAACCTCACAACACAAAATTCGTCCTTATTATTCATATTCCCACTTGAGGATCCACGGGTCGTTTGTCCGCTTTTGAAATGCCTTCAACTTTGTCTGGAGCCTCGAAAGAGTTCCTTTGTGCTTCGGGTCTTCCGCCAGGTTCTCAACCTCATCCGGGTCATTCTTCAAATCGTAAAGCTCGAATTTCGGTCGGTGTATATACGCCTCGACTGTCCGCTTGCCGTAATATTTCTCGCCTCGCTGAATCGTCGCCTGCCACGTCGATGCCGCCCATAAATCACTGGCGAAAGGATAATCCAGTCCATGCGCAATATTCCATATCAGCTTATACCTTCGCTCACGTACCACACGCATCGGATAATACATCGTTATCTCGTGAAAAGTATGCGAAGCGTAAGTTATATCCCAACCCCATGGATTTTCCCGTTCGAGCACCGACTTAAACGACCTGCCATGAAATTCATTTTTCCTGGGAAGTGCATCGGCAAAGTCCATAATCGTCGGCGCCAAATCCGCAAAGTTAATCAGCGCGTTAAAGGTAATACCTTTTTTCTTCTGTAAGGGATTTCTAACGATGCACGGCAGATTCATCCCCGGCTCATACAGAGTTGTCTTGGCCCCGGGAAATGCTACGCCGTTATCAGAGATATATATAACCACGGTATTATCGTATTTACCCGCCTCTTTAAGAACGCCCAGCAGCCGCCCAACACCCTGGTCAACACGCGAGACCGACTGGTAGTACTGCGCAAGCTCGGCACGGCACTCCGGCGAATCCGGTAAAAACGGCGGCACTACCACATTCTCAGGACTGTACTTGACTTCCTTTACTCCCGGATATTCTCCCCTGGGACGGTTACCGAAACGGTCGGGCCTGGTCGGTATCTCTTCGGCTGTGCCGCCCCCGCGGTGCGGGTCGCTCATGCAGAAGTACAAGAAGAACGGCTTGCCATCACCGCTGACAAAATCCCGGCAGTTATTAGCCATCTCGACAGGACTGCGGCTGTTGCCCTTTAGCGCAACATCGAATTTATAAACCTCATCCGGCGCAACGTGATACTTGCCTATCCGCCCCGTCTTGTAGCCTGCCGCGGTCAACTGCACCGGCAGAGACTTAATATTCGGGAAGGAGATAAAGTGATGATAGCTGTGCTGATGTCCGTACTGGCCGTTCGCGTGATTATATATACCCGTTAAAATCACCGACCGGCTCGCACTGCAGCTTGCCGTCGTACAAAAGGCATTGGTAAAGCGAACCCCCTCAGACGCAAGCTGGTCGAGATTCGGTGTCTTGATGACCTTATTACCATAACATCCCAAAGCTTCGAGCCCATGGTCATCGCTAACTATCAAAACAATGTTCGGTCTTTTCTTTGAGGCGGCGAATACTTCATTTGAAATTAATCCAGAACCGACAAGCAACGATGCGCCTGCAGTGCAACTCTTCATAAAATTACGCCGGCTAATCGATTTATTTTCCATAATTATTTCCTCCGAATTAATAAAACGCAGGGAGTTCTCAATGCCCAAACTCCCTAATTCAACCTTAAGCAGCACTTTTCATGCCCTCAACTCAACACCGGCTGAAACCTCCTGTTCCCAGGCGGCCAGCTCATCTTCAAGCGCCTTAACCATCTCAGGCTTTGCTGAAGCAAGATTCTCTTTCTCGCCGAGGTCTTCGTCAAGATTATAGAGTTTTGACTGGCTACCTTGAACCAGCAATTTCCAGGGCCCTTTCCGTGCGGCCTTTTGTTTTATGTAACGCCAGAACAAAATCCGCTCCGGCAGTTTGGCACCTTCGGTCAGCATCGGCAAAAGGTCAACGCCGTCAAGCTTCAAACCCGCCGGCGGTTTCGCTCCGGCAATCGACATCATCGTAGCAAACAAATCCATCCCCAGGACCGTTTCATCGGTAATTGTACCGGCCCTTATCCTGCCCGGCCAATAGGCAATAGCCGGAACGCGGTGCCCGCCTTCCCATAAGCTGCCCTTGTAACCGGCCAGCGCACCGTTGGAACCGTTGTTGGTAGCGCCATTGTCGGAGCAGAAAAAGATAAATGTTTTTCGCTCTAAGCCCAGACATCTGACGGTCTCGACAATACGCCCTACTCCTTCATCCATCACCTCAACCATTTCCTTATACGCCCGGGTAATCTCATCGCCTTTGGCTTTTTTGCCTTCGTTGCCGCCGCTCAAACGCTCGGGCGGGTCCTTTCGCCCCTGGTAAGGAGAGTGCGGCGCCTCATGCGGCAGATACAAACAGAACGGCCCATCCTTGTGCCTCTCTATAAAGTCCACCCCGTGCCTGGTTATCAAATCGGTGCTGTATCCTTCTTCAGGGACCTTCTCGGATTTTTTCCACCAGTCGTCGAAGCCGGCTCCGTCTATATGCGAATGATAATCCACGTTGCCACTGACATAGCCGATAAACTCATCGAATCCCTGCCTGGCCGGATTGAATTCTACGTTGTAGCCCAAATGCCACTTACCGAAAATCCCAGTCACATAACCGCGTTTTTTTAGAACCTCTGCAAAAGTTGTTTCTTCCAAAGCTATTCCCGTTTGCCGGGTCGGCCCTTTTGCATAGATAACACCCTCGATACCACACCGCTGCTGGTAGCGTCCGGTTAGCAGAGCCGCCCTTGTCGGGCTGCACACCGGACAGTTGGAATGATAATCCGTAAATTTAAGGCCGTCTCTCGCTAAGGCATCGATATTGGGTGTCCGTATCTTTTTGCTACCGTAACAGCCAATGTCACCGTATCCCAAATCATCGGCCATAATAAGGATGATGTTGGGCCGTCCGGCATTTGCTCCGGAACCCTTGCCAACCGCACAGCCGTAATTCGGCATCACTACTGCCACCGCACTGCCGATAGCTAACTTAATAAACTCACGTCGATTCACAATCAAACTCCCTGTTTTGTTTTACCGCTTCATTTCGATTCACCTGAATTCAGATTCGGTGTAAAGGTCTGGATTTTCTCCTTCCCGCCATCCAGCCGTCTTGCTGAGATACTTCGTGCGGGAATCTCAACTCCCCGATAGCTACGCGATTCCTGTGAATAATTCGCAATCATTTCCACCCGGCCGTCAAAAACCGCACGCTGTAATGTTCTGTCGGAGCTAAGCCAGTTGAAATCCGTCATTTGCGCAAAGCCAAATTCCATGTGCAACGGTGAAAAATAATCATAATGCTTTTTCATTACATCACGATGCATATCAAATTCATCGAGATTCATGTGGTACAACGGCGGAACCATATACAACAGCTCTGTCAACGCCACGGTATCGAGCATATTGCTGTATTTGAGACTGCTGTTCGCCCATTGGTGAGTAGTCACAACCGAATCATGGAATACAATTTCATAAAGCGGCAGGCGATACCGCGGGTCATAATAAAAATACTGATATTCCTCCTTCATAGGCACTTGCTTAACGAATACCTTCGGCCCATCAGGTGGATAATACTGGCCCAGATAGTACTTCGAATCCTTATTTTTCAAATCGGGATCTCCCCAGCCGAATCCAGGCCCGAACATCCCTTCAGCCAAATGGATAACTTTCGCCGAGTACGAGCTGCCGCCCTCTGAGCCAACCACTACATTAAATGTATCGCTAATCCATGCAAGCCGCTCCAAACGCGCTTTTACATCATCAGCCTGGCTTGCCCGGTGAAAAGGCGAGTAATCATCATAGACCTCACCGTAAGCATCGCAATCGACAAAATAATAATTGTATGGGACATTCTTCATGTTCTCTCTAACACGTTTTTCCACAGACGCCCTGGCGGCAATAGGGCTCAGCTTGAAACCGGTTCCCTTAAATCCCCCTCGTTTTTTTCCGTCTTTGCGGACTATGGGTCCCTTTTCAAATAGTTCCCTGTCAAACTGTGCTGTAATCCACGTACTATCCGTGCCGCGCAAAGAAGGGTCGTGAATGCTGTGAAACGAATCATAAGTGCCAAACAGGTATCCCATCTTGTCGGCCTGCTTTGCCACCTCGGGACGTTTTTCTACCCCTTCCCAGCCTTCGACACACAATCTCATCCGGTCAAAGCCACTCTCTTTAAACTGCTCCAGCATCCTGCTTGAAACACCGTCGCCCCAGTTATCAACCGGAAGCATAAACTCCATAAACGCCGCACGCAGAATCAGGCCGTTCATCCGGCACAGCTCGGGAGTCGAAAGCTCGTCCGGACCTTTCTTGAGCAATTCGGCCGCCTCATCTGGCAGAACTACTTCCCCCCAAGAGGCTTTATCATAAAAATCTCGTCTTTCGAGCAATCGGGACAGCTCGTTTGCCACCTGACCCTTGGTATATTTATCCGGCCACTGAGCGTTGGCAATCGTAACTACCTGGGTCCAGCGTTCCGGCCCCATAAGTTGCTTAATTCGTCCACCCGGTGACAACCGCCCACCATTACTTTGTTCGATAAGCTTCGAACAGAATGATTTCCATTTTCCGGGAGGGATACAATGCCGCGTAAAAAACGCATCGCCCCAAAGATAGACATGCGGAGCCCCTAACAAACGCTCAGCTTTAGGGACCTTCTTTACTTTCTCCTTCATACTGACAAACTCGCCCTGCTGTTGCAACCAGCGTCGAAACTGTTTCGCAGGCTCTACCGGTGAATTGTTTTGACCCAGCCGAATCAAAAATCCATATTCTTTTTTGGATTGAACAGATGTGAATTCGTGGCTGAACCGCGCTTCAAGTTTGCCCCCGGTATTGCTAAAATTAATAATGTTACTGTACGGATTGGTTATGATATACGTCAGTGAAAAATCGCCGCAATCCAAGCCCCAAAAGGGCATACTCAGCCCTTCCAGTGTATCACATTCTCCCTGCTCTACCAGATACTTCACCCATCGCGGCTCATCGAGCGGAATATAACAGCCCTCCCAGCGAGGCCAGATCAACGCCTTGATATTTTCCCCCTCTTTTAAAACAGGCCAGGTAAACGTACCTATCTTTTGAGAAAAAAGCTGAACCGACAAATCACGCTTATCTAATCGAACCTCAACCTTAATTCCTTTTGCCTGCAAGAGCCACTGCGCCCGATGCTCCTCCTTTACTATATCGCCGACCGGGCCTAAATCAGACTGCCCTCTGGATAGTAGGATTCTATCACCCCCCGGAAGCTCGGCGCTCATCTCAAGAGTTCCCGGCGATACTTCGACAGACCAGTACTCATTGCTCAGAATAATTTCGTCCGACCGAGCCGCCCGCACCTCGACTGTGATAAAACAAACCGTCAGAATCAGCAAGAAACAACACAACCTCTTCGCTTTGCGCAAAATCTCATCCAGAACTGATATTCTCAGCATGAAATACTCCTCAATGATGAAGGTCTATTTTTAATTCAAATCGTGAATCAATCCGCCTATTTTTCTACTATGTCCACCAGGCCCACATCGATATATTGGCCGCCCTGGGTCTGAGAGCAGTGAACGGCTAAACAATTTGTCCCGACCTTCAACGTCTTCAGTCCCTTCTCGTCAAGCCTGAATTGAATATAACCAGTAGTATGGCCCTGGAGCTTCGCAACAAGCTGGCTGTTGATATAGACCTCGGCGTCCTCATCATGATGGATTAAAAGCTGCAGCCGGTTGAATTTTATACTATCCAGTTCAAACGTTCTGCGCATCCAGATACCCGGACTATTCCACTCGGTGCCGACAACAGCACCGGGTGTCCCTTCGGTGCCGAACCCACCTGTACCTTCCTGCCACTTGGAATCGGAGAAACCCGCCCGATACCAGCCGACGCGCGGTTCGTCTGTCGTATATCGCCAGCTTTGTCCGATTTGTTGTGAGGTTGGAACAAGCGTCTTAACAACAGGAGGCGGCTGATACAAAAGCCTGTTCGCCGCCGCGACCTTCTCAACATCCATCTTTATTATCGCTCTATCGTAAGTCATCAGTCCATTCACCTCAACCTCCACGTCGGTCGTCTGCGTATATACCCCGGCGCACAGGCCTGGGCCAATCAGCGAACGCAAATTATCAAGCAGAACCAGGTACGCATCGGTAAGCTCCTCACGGGTTTTATACTTGCGATAGCCCCAGTTCTTTTCATCCTGATCCAGCCACGTATGTCCTTTTATCGGCAGACCCAGACCGCCAAACTCACCTAACACTGCAGCGCGGTTCTCTTCGGTCGGCGGTGCAGCCGGACCAGGATACCTGTGAATATCGTGTACGTCACCAACGCCCCGGTCGGCCCAGCCGCTCGTGTTATTCACCAATCGGCTCGGATCAAGCCCCTTAATCAAATCCACAATCCTTGCCGTATCATACTGTCCCCAGCCCTCGTTAAAAGGTACCCACATTACTATACATGGGTGATTGCTGAAAGCGTTAATGACACGCTTGAGCTCCAGCTCAAACTGCTTTGCCGACTCTTCACTTCTCTCGATATCAGGATCATTTCCGCCGATGTGCTTGTCGCCGTTAGGCATGTCCTGCCAGACCATCAATCCTAATTTATCACACCAGTAATACAGCCGGTCCGGCTCGACTTTGACGTGCTTACGCAGCATATTACAACCAAGCTTTTTCAATACTTCGATATCATAACGAAGCGCCTCATCTGTCGGTGCCGTGTACAATCCGTCCGGCCACCAGCCCTGGTCAAGCGGACCATATTGAAACAGCGGCTTGTTGTTCAGAAACAGCCGGGTAATACCTTCTTCGTCTTTGTCCAACGAGATTTTCCGCATACCGAAGTAACTGTTTACTATATCAACGGTCTTGCCTTTACTGTCCTTAAGCGTAACTTTCACATCATACAAAAACGGCGAATCCGGCGACCACAGCTTCGGCTTTTTGATTTGTAAAACAAATTCTTCGTCGGCATTGCCTTTGCCCTTTATCTTATTAAACCAGCCAAGATTGATTTCCGCTTCAACGCTGCAGTCAACTGTTGCCTGCGAGCATACCGCGGTTATACGCGCCGATTCAGAGTCTATATCCGGAACGATTTTCAGTGACTTAATATGCGCCGCAGGCACCGGCTCCAGCCATACCGTCCGCCAGATTCCCGTTACCGAAGTGTACCATATCCCGCCGGGTTTTTTCACCTGTTTACCCCGCGGCTGAGTGCCGGAGTTCGTCGGGTCCCAAACACTTAATACAATTTCCTGCGCACTGGTATCATTCAGCACATCTGTGATATCCAATGTGAACGGATCGTAACCACCTTTATGGCTGCCCACTTTTGTGCCGTTCACCCAGATCGTTGAGTCCCAGTCCACCGCCCCAAAATGAAGCAGTAAGCGCTCAGACTTCCATTTTTTGGGAACATCAAATGTTCGCCGATACCATAGTTGGTTCTCTTCACCTACAGGCAACATCACGCCTGACAGAGCCGATTCAATAGGAAACGGCACGAGAATTTGTCCGTCAAACTGGACCGGTTGCCGCTGCTCCTTGGTCCTGATTGCATACTCCCATAACCCGTTAAGATTCAGCCAGTTCTTGCGTACCTGCTGCGGACGTGGGTACTCGGGATGAACTTTTTTCGGTGAGACCTGCCCCGACCACTGAGTCATAAGCGGGCCCTGGCCTACCTGCCACTCGGCCTGCGTTGGAGAGCAGATACACAAAAGTGCAAATATTATGACGCAAAACCGGATTGTATCCCGTTTCAAAAGTCGTATTCCCCTCTGTGTTCCGTGTACCGAACAGCCCCTTGTAATGCAATTTGAATCCATTTTTCGTCTCCTTTCGAATAGTTACAGTTCAATAAGTAACCGCATATCCCGCTCGTCTCCGAGCAGGCAGTCCTTTCATGCCGAATTCTGCAAATACAGCTTTAGATTACTCTCAATCTGCCGATTTTGCAATAAAATTCCATTCTATAGAAAAAAGACCCATAAACTTCTCCCGCTTGCATTTATAGAACGCCTCCTCCGCTGACAATTTCAGAGATTTCCCTTGACGGGACGATAGGCAATTTGGTATAAATAATATACTTGGTGTGGTTTGTATGCGCTTAATCTGGTTACTGTGAATTTTGCGTAAAAAAGGAAGGAGGCTGCATTTTAGATTTCATTTTCGATGATGAATTGGAAATTGACAATTCTTATAAGAAATTTATTTTTGGTGGGTGTCCAAAACATAATTCGTAATCATGTTAATTCTTTTTAAGGAGGACTATCATGTCTAAGAAAGTAATTTTTTTGGTATTAGTGTTAGTCTTTGGTCTGACCGTGGGATTCACCGGGGCCAGCGAGATAAAGATTAATTTCCAGTCGTCCGGAGCACCAATACCTGATGGGTATCTTCCCGAATATGGTGATCCATTCGGTGAGCACGACAGCGGCTGGAGTTACGGGTGGAACCAAAATATAACAAGTGGTGCACGTGACCGCAACAGCGCAAACGCACCCGATCAGCGTTACGACACACTGAACCACTTCCGGGGGGCTGTATGGGAGATAGAAGTGCCCAACGGTACTTATAATCTGTTTCTTGTTTGCGGCGACCCGTCATACACCGATCAGACTGATAACATAGATGTCGAAGGGATTCTTCTGGAAGACCCGGATGATCAGGCCGGAACCGGATTTGATTTTGATGAGTTCAATGTGACTGTAGAAGTAAGCGACGGTCGCCTAACCATCCAGCCGGGAGCCGGTGAAGACAACAGTAAGATCTGCTTTGTGGATATAGAGAGTACTGCTCTTACACAGTTTTTCACGAAAGCCAGAGATCCCAAACCAGCCGACGGTACACAAGGCGTGGTTGATCCGATCATTGAGTGGACAGGTGGTGATACAGCAGAGCACCATCAAGTCTATTTCGGCACAGACCCGGATAATCTTGTCCAGGTTAGTGACCAGGCTTATACAATTTACTGGTACCCGGAACCGATTGATCCCGGAACGATGTACTATTGGCGGATAGATGGTGTAGAAGCCGACGGTAATATTATCACAGGTGACCTCTGGAGTTTTGTATCCCTGTCGCTGAATGCCTGGGGCCCCGGGCCGGCTGATGGCGCTACGGATATAATGGTAGACACGAAGCTCAGTTGGAGCGAAGGTGATTCCGTCTTACCGCTGAAGCATCATGTATTCTTCGGCACCGATGAGACCGAAGTAACAGAAGGTATCGGTGATACCGATAAAGGAATCATGGAAGATACAACGTATGATCCCGGATTACTTAATGCGGATACGACCTATTACTTCCGTGTCAACGAGGTCGAGTTACTCGGAGGAGAAAGAGAGGGCAACGTCTGGAGCTTTAAGACAGTTGAGCCCGGCCCGGGTAAGATTATCCGTGAGTGGTGGTTCGATATCAGCGGTTCAAATGTTTCCAATCTGACGGGCAATAGTCGCTATCCCGACAATCCTGACGGATCGGAATTCGTGTCATACCTCCAGGGCCCTACAGACTGGGCCGAACAATATGGCAGCCGACTTCGCGGCTGGCTTTTCATCCCGGAATCGGGCGATTACACCTTCCTGATTGAAGCCGAGGATGAAGGCGAAATACGCTTGAGCACCGATGACGACCCGGCCAATGCAGTCACGATTGCCGGCACCGCAGGTAATGCGGAGTCGCAGCCGCAGGCCCTTGAAGCCGGCAATAGATATTATATCGAGGCATTGATGAAGGAAAATACGATCGGCGACAGTATCATGGTTTCCTGGCAACGCCCCGGTAGAAACATGGAAGTGATTAGTGCCGATTACATCGGCGCAACTCCATATCTGGCCGAGAAAGCCTATGCTTCGAACCCTGCTGATGGCGCTTCGGATATAAAGCAAACAGTAGTTCTTAGCTGGTCGCCGGGAGTCTATGCCGCTTCTCATCAGTTATACTTCGGCGCAGACGTAGATGCCGTGAAAAATGCCGACACCAGTTCACCTGAGTACAAAGGCACCAGGCAGCTTGACTCCGAAAGCTATGATCCCGGTCAACTTGAATGGAATACAACTTATTACTGGCGAATCGACGAGGTCAATGAAGCGGAACCGGGCAGCCCATGGACAGGCAGCCTCTGGAGCTTTACAACTGCCAACTTCCTTATCGTGGACGATATGGAGAGCTACAATGACATCAATGAAGGTGAGCCGGGCAGTAACAGGATATATTTGGCTTGGGTGGACGGATTCGACAACCCGGCAATAAACGGTTCTGTCGTTGGTTACGCCGCGGTTCCTTTCGCCGAGCAAACGATCGTTCACGGCGGCAGGCAGTCGATGCCGTTCGCTTACGACAATGCCGTTGGAAAATCCGAGGCGACTTTGACACTGACTGACCAGCGTGACTGGACAGACCATGGCGTCAACACACTGGCAATTTGGTACATTGGCGATGCGGCCAACGCCGCCGAACCGATGTATGTTGTTCTCAACGGCACCGCAGCGGTTACTAATAATAATCCCGATGCGGCACTGGTAACTGCCTGGACCGAATGGACTATCGACCTGACGCGTTTTGCCGATCAGGCTGTGAATCTTGCCAATGTCAATACGATTACTCTTGGTTTTGGCAACAGGAATAATCCAGTGGCTGGCGGAGCAGGTATGATGTTCTTCGATGATATTCGTCTGTATGCTCCGTAATCCACATCAGTTGATTGTGTCGTTCAGATAACAGATTCGTGTCAATTTGGGGCCTATATCGATTATGTATAGGCCCCTTTTTCAGCAATTATTAAGATTGCGATGCTCCGATAACAATGGCTTTATAATCAACGATTTTCACGATATTGTTAAGTACAGAGGCATAGATTTAGATTTCCCCTTGACGGGATGATGGGCAATTTGGTATAAATAATATACTTGGTGTGGCTTTTATAAGCTTAATTAGGTTACTGTGGATTTTGCGTTAAAAAGGAAGGAGGCTGTATCTTAGATTTTCTGTTTCAATACTGAACTGGAAACAGGCAAGTCAAATCAACAATACATGTTTTGTCGTGTGGCCAAAACATAACTCGTAATCATTTTGATTCTTTTTTCAGGAGAACTATTATGTCTAAAAAATTGGTTTATTCGATTTTGCTGATAGCTATGTTTGCTGTTTCAGCCCACGCACAGTTCATCAGCGGTGTAGCGCATCGGAATACCGACACCGATGCTCCGGAGCTGCCTGTCATCGCTCCGACTCCACTCGAAGAAAATGCGGTGACCTTTGTGGACAGGACTCATGTGTACGCTGATATACCGGAGTTCATCCTCGGTGCCCAATATGTCATGCTTGCCAATGACAACAAGAATATGTCGGCTTATGAATTGGATTTGACTATGGCAGCGGATGCAACCCTGTACGTCTTTGTTGATAACCGTATGGGTGGTGCGGCAGGCGGAAAGGATGTTGAGCCGAACATCGACGGCATGCCCTGGTTAACCGACATGGGTTTTGTCGATACCGGTGAGGACATTGGAATCGATGAAAGCTTCGATGGGAGCATTAACCAATACTTCTCCATTTACTCTTTGTCGGTAGCGGGCGGCACCACGGTTACTATTTACGGCAATACCGAGGGCCACGGGGGAAACATGTTAGGTGTCGCGGCATTGGGGCCGAAGTTCAAAGCTTACGACCCCGTCCCGGCTGATGGTTCTTACCATGAGGATACCTGGGTGAACCTTTCCTGGACTCCCGGTGATTACGCCGTCACTCACGATGTGTACCTCGGCGAAGATTTTGATGCTGTGGACGAAGGCGCCGAAGGAACTTTCATTGGCAATCAAGCAGCAACCTTTCTTGTTGCGGGTTTTCCGGGATTTCCTTACCCGGATGGTCTTGTGCCCGGGACGACTTACTACTGGCGTGTTGATGAGGTAAATGACGCCGAGACGGATAGCCCGTGGAAAGGCAATGTCTGGAGTTTCATGATCCCGCCCAAATCCGCCTATTTACCCGATCCGGCTGATAGCGGCGAGACTGTCGCAGTAAATGCCAGCCTTAGATGGACACCGGGTTTCGGTGCAAAATTACACACAGTGTATTTCGGCGACAACTTTGACGATGTCAATAATGCCATAGGTGGATTCCCTCAGGGAGCTGTAACTTATGACCCAGGCGAGCTTAAACAAGCCAGAACTTATTACTGGCGCGTCGATGAGTTCGATGCCATCACCACTTATAAAGGCAATGTCTGGAGCTTCACGACCGAAGGTGCTGTTGCGGCACTTAACCCGGCTAATGGCGCTGTGGATGTAACACAAACACCTGTTCTTACATGGGCACCGGGCTTAGGTGCTTCACATGAAGTCTATTTTGGCGCCGATGCAGGTTCACTTGAGCGTAAAGGCAGTGGAAACCTCGGTTCCGAGAGCTATGACCCCGGACAGCTTGAGTGGAATACTACTTACTATTGGCGTGTTGATGAGGCTAATGGCACCAACGCCGACAGCCCGTGGACAGGCCCACTTTGGAGCTTTACTACTGCAAACTTCCTTATCATTGACGATATGGAGAGCTACAACGACCTTGATGAAGGTGACCCCGGGAGCAACAGGTTATATCTGGCTTGGATAGATGGATTCGACAACCCGGCTACGAACGGTTCTGTTGTTGGTAACCTTAATCCTCCATTTGCCGAGCAAACTATCGTCCACAGCGGTTTGCAGTCGATGCCTATGGCTTATGACAACGCTGTCGGTAAATCCGAGGCGACCTTGACGTTGACTTCCAACCGTGACTGGACAGTGAACGGTGTCAACACCCTCACGATTTGGTTCAGAGGAAGTGCGAGTAATGCCGCCGAGAATTTGTATGTTGCTCTCAATGGCAGCGCAGTGGTCAACAATGATAATCCCGACGCGGCGCAGGCAGGTACCTGGATCCCATGGAATATCGACCTGCAGGCCTTTGCAGACCAGGGTGTGAATCTTGCTAATGTAACTTCGATTACTCTTGGTCTTGGTAACAGAAGTAATCCCGTAGCCGGCGGTTCGGGTATGATGTACTACGATGATATTCGTCTGTCTGCTCCGTAATCCGCAGCAGTTGAATGTGTTGATTAGATAACAGATTCGAGTCAATTTGGGGCCTATACTGATTGATTAGGTATAGGCCCCTTCTCCATTGACTTTCGGGGGGCTATTATGTCTAATAATAATATTTGAATTCTATATCCACGTCCCACATATCAGGCAGGCCTTGCTTTTGACTCAGTTTGACCCGGCTGCACTGCAAGTTCGCCCAGCGAAGCTGGATCGTCGAGAGGAATTCGGAAAATTTGACTATATCAATCTGCTTTAGACTTACAGTGGCACTCTGGCTCTTCTGGCCACCGGAGGTTTGGAGCGCCCCTGCATTGAGATGCCACTTGCTCGGTGGTATTTTGCTTGTGCTGGCAACCTTTGCTACAGCTTTATCAAAATTAAATTCGATATCGACATTATTGGAATCGGCATACTCACGTCGTTCGGGGTCAAGAGTTAAAATCTCCATCATTAGCGCTTCAGCCTTCATATACTGTGCCTTCTGTTCTTCTTTACTTTTTTCCGCGGCCGGTAAATATACCGCCCAGACTAATAACGGCCACAGGCACACTATGACAGGGGTGAGTATGTAATATAGAATCGGATTCTTGTATATATCTTTCATATAAAGTTTTCCTAAACGATTACTTCGGCGCTAGTGTTATATTAAAGTTGTCAATTCCGCCTTTAATATCGAAATTAGTTCTCAAAACATCCAGGCCGTTGTTCCTTAGCGTATCGAAGAATTTTAAGGTGTTCTGCCGGCTTGAAGTGTCACCCGTTACGATAATGTCCTTTGTTGCGATGGTTATAGACTTAATATTCAGATTTGTCTGTGCCGCACATTTATTAAACGCCGTCAGAACTAATGTCAGTTTCGACGAAATAGATTTTTCACCCTTAATGGTTATCAGGCCCTTCCTTGCATCTCTTATGCGCCCTAACTCGCTTCTAAGCTTTCTGACGGCTTCGACGGGTTCTGTGTTAGCCGTAAGCTTCTGGCCTAACATAACAGAGGAGTAGTTTTCTGCGAACTTGGCGTTGAGCTTGCGACTATCTTTGTTTTCACTCAATAACTTTCCCTGAAAAAACAGGCCGACAGTTATCAAAAGAACCGTAACAGATATCACCGCAAACTTAAGCGCCTGTTGCATTTTAAGCTTTTTGCCCTGAAACGGACTGAAATCGTCCCGGAAATTTACGCGGCGTCCCTTTTCCGAATGAGCCAGAGCCGCACCGTAGGCAATTGCATAATCGACCGTCTCGAAACTATCGTCTTGAACTTGCTTTTCGGCCCCGCCTTCATCGAGCAAGCCAATTCCAGCGGATTCAATACCCAGCTTTTCGCCGAGCTGCTGATGGTTTACCGTCCCGGTGGAATCGAAGACTTTAAGATGATTTATCGCTTCGCCGCTTTTAACCAGAGCAGTCGTTACCAGCACTTCTCTTGAGAGCAGCTCGTCTCTGTTCTTTGTAGGCCCGACCAGAAATGTTCGAACCGTAGAGGCCTTCTGAGACTCGGGGCCCGCAGAGACAGGCGGTATAATCAAATAACCGTTCCGGCGCGAAAGTATCCCGAATAAAGTCCCGGGCTGCTGAGATTCAGCCGAAGGCCCCTTGCGGTAAATAAATCTCGATAAACAACTAACATCCGGCTCTATATTCACCGGGTCAAGATTATGTGCCTGTAAAGATTCAAGCAGCTCTGATAATATTTTTCGCTTTGCCGTGAAAACCGTAAGCTCAGAGCCCTCTTGCCCGGCGGATGTTATCTCAAAAGCCAGCGCAATATTGGTTATGTCCGTCGCAAGGGCCTCTTCAGTATCAAACCTGATAGTCGACGCGATTTGTTTCGGGTCGCTAAACTCACTGTGCACACTATGCTGCATAAAAATCGCACAATCCAGAGCGACCGAAACCTCGGAATATGACCACCTCCTCTGGGCGCAACCCCGAGCAATAAGACTCGCCAGGGCCTGCATGTTCGCCTGCTCATTCTCTTCGACAGAAACGCTAAAGCTGCCCAAAATCTTTCCGATTCTGCCTAATAGATTGAGACAAACCACGGTTGCCGTGTCCCTGCTTAAGTAAATACCCAAGTAGTTCTGAGATTCCACTACCGGCAAACTCCTAAATAGTTGTTAGTATTCAGCCGTTAATTACGGCGATTCGTTTGACTTTTGCACCTTCTTTAGTTATTGCGATAACGCTCGAGGCCTTTGCTACACCACTTACCGCAGTTACTTTTATCGTGAAAAACCTGCTGACAGTTGTGATATATTTTTCACATTTGTCTATAGAATCGGAATATCTGAACAGGTCTGTTTTCAAAGCCTGAAAATCACTGAAAGGCTCTATGCGTCTTCGCTGAATGATTTCTTCGGCGATTTCGACCTGGTCACCGCCGAAAATAAAGGCCGCTTCCAAAACATGCCGGGGTGCGGTATTTATATTAACCTTCATCGTGCCCCACAGTCCCATATATTTCAATGCCGACTCATTCCTCCTGTCCGGACCGGTGATTATTGGCCTGGCAAGAGCCTCGGTATCAATAAGTGAGCTGTGAAAAAGCTTGGCAAAGTGTGTGGTTTGTTCTGAAATCTGATCAGGAACGGCCATAGTCTTCCTGGTTACCCGCATCGGGGGCGCTTTACTGGTGCGGCTTTTGACACTGGTCGTTCTCGTTGTTACCGCCGTCTTGACCGTCCTCGTTATCGGCTTAAAGTCGAGTGCGAAAGGTCTTATTTTATCTATTTCCTGCAGCTCAAGTTTTAGCGAATCAATCTGTTCGGCAGTAAGCCCCGTCATTTCACAAAAATTTTCAAAACCCGCTTCGGCCTCGCGTTTTATGTCCGCATCCTCCAGCATAGCCCATCCGAGCGGGTATTTTGCGTTTTCATCTTCAACTTCAATCCGGACTTTGGCCGAACCAATCTCGAACTCGACCGGCTCGGTTACAAAAGGCCAGGCCGGTCCATAAGGCCCGGCAATCTCCACAGAAGCATAGTTCTCAAAATTATTCATCCCCGTTTTATCGAAGCCGCTGTTGTTAAAATTTTCAATATCCCCAAACTCATTAAATTCGTCGATACCGGCCTTGCCCTTTGAGAGACTGTCACCATCAAACATTGTCAGCTCAGAGTCAAGACCCCACTGCTCTAAAAGCTCCTGATACTCTGCCGGTGTCAGATAAAACAAGTCGGAAAAATCCGGCTCATTCGGCCGGCTAATCAGTTGAGGATCAAGCTCCTCCAATGTGGCAAGAGCATACTTTACCGCTGAGTCGCAGCCGTACCGGGCGCTGCTGTAATCTATAATATACTTATCACGGTGACGCTGGGCCGCAACGCGAGTACTTAAAGTATAACCAAGCATCGCAAGCACGACCAACAGCCCGAGCGTTACCAGCAGTACAAAACCCGGGCGGCCCTGGAAATTATTACGTTTTTTCGAACTTTTACTCATCGTCTGACTTCTTTGGTTTTTTTCGGACTATTCGGCGGCGTTTTCTTACTGTCGGGCAAAGGCTTATTTGCCTGCTCTTTTTCTTCGCCTTCAGCAGTTCCACTTTTCTCAACAGTGAATTTGATTTTTCTGGTTCTGTCGACAGCTATGGTTCGGATTATTTTCCCTTCTTCCGGCACGTCCAGTGTACCACCAACCGTTTTAAACGGCTCAGCGGAAGAGATTGTTACCTCGATACCAGGAGGAAGAGAAGTGGATGTCCATTTATCCAGATATGTTTCACCCCACGGGACCTTTATCCTGAAAAAGGTAATCCCAGCGCAAATCGGCACAAAAAGCCCTCTTTCCCAATCACTTTTGTTCTTGTCGAGCACCTTATCTTCTATTGCTATGCCGCTGTGGCTTCGGTACAAAACCAGCCCTTCTACATTACTCTCGAAGTCATAGTTGGTCTGCCAGACTATGTTTTCAAATATCTGTTCCTGATTCTTGCTGTCAAAGATAGTTCTTGTGATTGTAAGCTTGGCGGTGGGAAAACCGTTTTCGAATTTATTTTCTATATTGATTTTAGTGTCCGCGCCGGTTGCGATTATTCCGTCGAGGTCTTCGGCGATGCGCTGCATCACCTCAGAGAGCAGCCGCGAGCCGTCAAGCTTGCGAGTAACCGCGGCAGCCGAACGCTCTGCCCGGTTATAAACAACAAGCACCGCCACTAAAACCATCGACCCTATGATCAGGGACGTAATGATTTCAGCTAACGAAAAACCCGTCCTTGCACTCGATGTGCCAAAAACCTTTTTCAAATTATATCCGGTCCCTACCAACCTCATCGCAATCAATACCCCTATCGTCGATTTTTCATCAATTTCCAAACCTCAGAGATATCCATTTCTTTGAGTTCCTCATAATCAGGCCCGTCTTCGGGTCTATATCGTCCTGCCCGCCGCCAAGCCTGCCCTGCTCTTCCATCAGCCTGGTAAGCTCTGCTTCGGATTGCACCTGCAGCTTTTTGTCTTCGGCGCTGGGCTGGCCGTTATTGTTCTGGTATATATCAAGATTCATCCTGACGAAGGAGCCGCCCTCGGTCTTGAGCAGGCCATTCTCAAGCCAGCCTTCGATGGTCTGAACATCCACACCGGCATACTCGGCGGCCTCTTCTATCGTCGCGATTAGCTGGGCGGCCAATTGACCTTCCTCATCCTCGCGCGACATAACGTCAAGCAGTTGATCTTTTGTTAAATCGCTCAGCCAATGTGTCAATTCAACCGTTTGCTCCTGGCCTTCAGAGTCGATGTATTCAGCCGAGCAAACACCCCTGAGCCACATCCGCGACGTTATCGGCTCGTAAAAAGTCTCCACAACAGTCTGCCAGGTAATTTCCGGATATATTTCACTGTCGCCGTACTCAACGTTCTCCTGGACAGATGGCAAAGAAAGCAGCTTTTCCATATTCTCGCGCGCAACTTCAAAGGCCTGCATGCGCAGTGCCGAATCCGCACCTGAGACCACACATCGATTTATCACAACCAATACGCTTGAGCTGATAAGCGCAAGTATAGACAAGGCCATCATAACCTCTACCAGAGTAAAAGCCGGTTTGCTCAATATCTTTTTATTAGAAAAGTACTTCATCTTTGGTTTTAGGCGCCAAAAGCCCGACATCACCCTGCTCTAATGTAATCATTCTATTTAACCGATTGACAACAATCGAATACGGCTGCTCATTTTCATCGAGCAGCACGATTTTCCCACCGTATTCCCAGCCCGAATGACCCGCACGGAACTTCGCTCTGTCCTCACTGGTAGTCTCGCCGTCGTCGAACATAACATAAGCCACCCGGCAATTCTCACTGAATATATCCTCGACAATAATCTCCTCTTCGAGCACCTGAGAGAGGTCAGGATTCGTAATCTCCCGAAGCATATATCCCTGCTCCGGTATATCGATAATAACTTCATATCTTCTGTCGCTCTCACTGGCGGCACTGGCGGCCATCTGCATCGTCGATACAAACTCCTGAACCTGTGCCCTGAACGTACTCTTCCTGAGCATTCCGAAAATGTGTATTTGCACCATAAACGCCATCAACGCAACCACCACAATCGCCACCATCAATTCGATCAATGTGAAACCTGAATCAGCGTTCTCCCCAAGGAGTCCCAAGGACAGCGCATAGCGTTTGGTGTATAGTTTCTTTTTTCTATCCGCTATCTTAGTTAGCATCTGTGCTGAGCAAGTCATCCTCAGTGCCCTCTTCACCATCGGGACCCATACTCCTGATTGCAAACTGCTTGCCGCTCTCCGGATAAAGCTCATAGATAAAATCGTTGTTCCAGCCATCTAAAGGCAGTTCTGTAGTTTCCAGATAACCACCCGACTCCCAGATTTCAACGTCACCGGGTTGCTCAATAAGAGCTAAAAGTCCCTCATCTTCGGCCGGGAAGCGGCCTGTGTCCATCTTGAATTGATTGACTGCCGCCGAAAGGGCCTTGAGATTAGCTTTAGTGGTTGTAACACGGGCCTGGTCAATTTTACTCGCCACCTTCGTAACTACTAAAGTGGCAAGAAGGCCGATGATAATCAGCATCGCCATAAGCTCAATCATCGTAAAACCGTATCTGACGCGTCTTTTTCTTTCTTTCCTTGTCATTTTAATCTCCGAAAGATTTCGTTACAATTTACCTGCTGAAACTTCCAAAATCGGCAAAATCGTCGCATAAGCGATTACGCCTACTATTGCAGCCATAATAATTATAATAACCGGCTCAACCGCTGCACCCAGTCTTTCAATAACTATATCGGTAGATGCCTCGAGATTGTCACTGATATTTTTAAGCATTGTTTCCAGCTCGCCGCTTTTTTCCCCCACAGCAACCATATGAGCAATTGCAGGGTCGATAACTCCGCTGTCTCGAAGTGGCGTCGCAATATCGGCACCGGCGAGAATACGTTCACGGGCCTGCTGAATGGCTTTTTTCATAAGGCTGTTGCCCGTAACCTCGGCCACAACCCGAAGAGATTCGGCCATTGCAAGTCCCGAGCTTAGAAGCGTCGAGAGCGTTGAAGCAAAACGCGCGACAACACGCTGTTTTATGAGAGGACCGAACAACGGCAAAGACAACAGAAACTTGTCACGCATATAGGCGCCCCGGCTGGTTTTCAAAAACTGCCTAAGACCCCAGACAATACCGACAATCGCCGCTATAACAACCAGCAGCCACCAACTGGTCAATACATAACCGACTCCCATTAATAGCTTGGTAATCCCGGGCAGTTCCTGACCGGACCTGGCAATCTGCTCACCTATCTTAGGGATGACCGTTGTCGTCAGAACTATAATCGCTGCGAGGCAAAACACAATTAAAACCATCGGATATACCATTGCCGTCATTACCTTCGACTCGACCCGCCGGCGTTTTTCCATAAAACCAGAAATCGTCGAAAGGCTCAATCCTAATGAGCCGGTAACCTCACCCACGCGAACCATACTTACATATATGACATCAAAAAAATCACGGTAATCATTCAGGGCATCTGTAAATGACTCACCGGTAACAACACGGTCGCGAATATCGACAATTGCGTTCTTAAGCCGCACATCCGAGACCTGAAGCGTGAGCACCGAAAGGGCCTCGGTCAGTTTAATCCCTGAATTAAGCAGCGTGGCCATTTGCTTGGTAAAGTCGATTATCTGCGACTTGCTGCTCTTGGCGAAAATTGAAAACAATGCGGCCTTACTTTCAGACCCGGAGCTTACCTGAGTAATTGAAGAAGGGTGAATACTGCGCACCCTGAGCTGCTTTCGTGCGGCATATGGACTTTCTGCGGTTATCGAGCCTTTGACTTTTTTACCGCTTGTTGCTATTGCTGTATAATGGTATCTGGGCATTTTAACTTACTACTGAATATCGGTTATTTTATCGATGTTTTTCGAGAAAATACGAAAAATACTACATTACGTCGGCTTGTGTTACTCTCAAAACTTCGGAGATAGTCGTTACCCCGGCCAGAACTTTCCTCGCTCCGTCCATTCGCAGGGTCTGCAAACCAGAGTCAAGGGCAAACTTCTTTATCGTCCCGGCACTTTCCCGCTTGTATATCAGATTACGCACCTCTTCGTTAATTAACATCATTTCATAGATACCGGTCCGGCCGCGATAACCGGTCTGAAAACATTTTTCACAGCCTTCACCAACAAAAAATTCCGTGCCGTTTGCGACCGAGTCGGATCCGAGCCCAAGCTCTCTCAACTCATGCTGTGAAGGCTCTGCAATCTTTTTGCAGTCCTGGCAGACCTTTCGCACTAATCGCTGAGCAATTATGGCAATCAGCGACGAGCTTACAAGATACGGCTCAACCCCCAAATCCAAAAGCCGGCTTACCGCACCCGCCGAGTCGTTCGTGTGCAGTGTGCTGAAGACCAAATGGCCGGTAAGGGAAGATTGTATCGCCATACGGGCCGTCTCAATGTCACGAACCTCGCCGACCATTATAACATCCGGGTCCTGACGAAGCACGTGACGCAGTGAGGTCGCAAAAGTCATCCCTTTTTTATTGGCAACCTGAATCTGGCTGATGCCGGCGAGTTGATACTCTATCGGGTCTTCTATGGTTATAACATTTTTCTCCGCCGAGTTAATTCTGTTAAGACATGCGTAGAGGGTTGTGCTTTTTCCGCTTCCGGTCGGACCGGTTACGAAAATCACACCGTGGGAGCGGCTGAGCAAAGAATCAAATTTCTTCAGGTCACTCTCCCCAAGACCCAGCTCGTCCAATCCGTACAGGGCCGTGCTCTTGTCGAGCAGTCGCAATACACTACGCTCGCCGTAGCTGGTCGGTACGGTGCTGATACGTAAATCGACCTCACGCTGGCCGAGACGAACACTGCACCTGCCGTCCTGCGGAAGACGGCGCTCCGCAATGTCCATTCCCGCCATAACCTTGATACGGGAAATAATCAAAGGCAGAACATTTTTATTCAAGCTCAGAGAGTCATACAAAATACCGTCAATACGATAGCGAACCTGAATCTTTGCCTCGTAAGGATGAACGTGAATGTCACTGGCTCTCAACTGCAAAGCACGAAAGAGAATGTCGTTAACCAGCCTTATAACAGGCGGTCGGTTCACCACGTCCAGCAAGTCGTCCGAGCCTGCAACCTCATCTATAAGCTGGTCGAGATTCTGCGAATCAAGCTCTTCGGCCACCTCTTCGATGACTGTCGTCCTCTGCTCGTAGGCAATATCTATGACCGAAGTAATGGCAGCACGGGTCGATACCGCCGCCTTCACCGGCAGGCCCGTCATCTTTGAAACGTTATCCAGAGCATTCGCGTCCAGCGGCTTGGATAAAACGACCGTCAGCTCACCGTTATCGGCATGAGGTTTTATTCCGATAAGAAAATGGTGCTGAGCATACGTCGCCGGAACTGATTCCACAAATTCCGGAGGAACAGATTTGGCCGATATCTCCGGGATATATTCCCAGCCTAAAGATTCCGCAAACAGCTTCAAAATAACATCTTCCGTAAAGTACGGACAGTTCAGCAGGGCCTCATCAAGGCGAACCGGACCGTTGTTCTCTTCGAGAAATTTGGTCAATTGATCCACGTCAACAAGACCGGTCCGCTTAGCAGTTTGTATAAGTATGTTTTTCATCGTTATTGTGCATCAAGTACTTTCAGCGGAGTCATCTTTCTGGGCTTTACACCGGGCCAGTTACGATAGTCTTGAAACTCTATTTCATGTTCTTCAAACGCGTCCCTGTGTCTGTCCGATATACGCTGCAAATCAGAGTCAGCAAAACCTTTGTCATCGGGTCTTATAATCTCAGCCTTTACAAAAACATACAGATTTCTTTGTAAGTCGTTGTTATTGGCGCTTCTGAACAATCCGCCGAGAAGTGGAATATCGCCGAGTATGGGCACTTTTGTTCCACCCTTACTCTGGTTGAGTTTCAGCATACCTCCCAAAATTATAGTGCTGCGGTCAGGGACGGTAACCGTCGTTTCGATATTACTTTCCGTGGTGTCCGGTGGTTTCTCTCCGGTAATCGTGTCAAGATCAAAATCCGACCTGTCCAACGTAATATCAAGCCGAAGCAGGTCGCCGCGGCTGATATGAGGGACTATCGAAAGAGTGATGCCGGCATCGTATGGTTGGTAATCGAGCGATGTTTGCACAGTACCTGCTGTTGCTCCCTGAATAACAGTGCCGGTTTGTTTTGCAACATAGGTTGTGTTTCCCGTGCGTATCGTGCCGGGCTCATTGTCATTAACAAGGATTTTGGGTTTAGCCAGCACCCTGCCGTAATCCTTCTGCTGCATAGCAGTTATCAAAGCATTAATATGTTTGTCACCATAAAATCCGGTCCCGCTGCCGCCGTTAGACTGAAAATCGACAAAATGGTCTCTGCCGCTTTCTAAAAGCTTCGAAACTAAATTAGAGGCCCCTGCTTCAACACCCGGCATAACAGCACTGGTCAGTCCCGACGTGGCAACCAAATCCGGAAAACTCTGGATTATATTAAGGTCGTAATTAAAGGCGTCGGCCTTAGAAACCTCGACCAGGGTTACATCAATAAGGACTTGAGGCCTTCTCTGGTCTAATTTCTCTATCAGGTCACCGATCCATATCTGGTTCTTTTTGGTCGCATAGACAACCAATGAAAAAGTGTTCGGGTCGGGAACTATAGTTATTTGATCTTCCTGCTTGCTTATAACGCTTTCAATCTTGCCCTCTTTGTCCACAACGGTCTCATTAACAAGAGGCTCCAGAATCGAAAACAAATGGTCCGGCGATTGATTTTCCAGCGGATAAATCTTATAAGGTATCTCCTCCTCTTCCATCTCACTGTCAATATAGGCGATTATCTTGCCTATCTGAACATGCTGCTCAGCAGTAGCGTTAACTAAAAGCGAATTCGTTTGCTCAACTACCACTACCTGAGGCTCTCCGACAATGCTTTCAGATGATTCGCTGTCCATTTGAGACCTTGTTGTTGGAGGCCTCGTTGTTGTTGTTGGCGGCGTTCTGGTTGATGCAGCCGAGGTGGTGGCGCTGCCCGTAAGTCGTCTCGAAGAAGAATAAGGATAAGTTGACCTCTGAACAGGCGTGATTATACGAAGCTCTTCCAGCTTCCTTCTTGCTTCCTCGGCATCAACATGCTTCATTTTATATAATTTCAAAGTGCGAAGGTCCTGTTGTGCAACGTCAAGAGTGTCTATTAACTCCTCGACTTCATCAAGTTGCTCCTGAGTACCTATCATCAAAACGCGGTTTGTTCTTTCATCTGCATCGAGATACACAGTGGCCGGACCCTGCTCGTCCGTTGATGTGCTCGGTTTTCGGGCAGCGGCCGCTCTTCTTTGAGATTCCAGACGAAGACGCTGCTGATATGCAGCCGTTGTTTCCCCGGGCCTGCGTGCTGTTGATACGGTAGTAGGTTTTGCCGGTCCTTCGGCAATAGTAATTGATATGCTGCCCAACTGCTCGGCAAGTGACTGGAGTTTAGGAGCAAGTGTTTCCGCCATAGTGTACTGCAACTGCCTGAACCTGAACTTTTTCGGCTCTCCCGGCTTGTCCACCAAATCCAGAAGTGCTTCTATACGAGGCATACGATAGCTAAATCCGGTAATAATCAGTGTCTTAGTTGAGGGTATCTCCCTGATATCTACGGCAAGCTTCATCGCGTCCAGAAGATTCTTTGCGTTGCTTGTATCTATATGCTGCAGCTTAAAGATACGGGTTATAACCGCATCACCAATCTTGATACCTTTCGAGTCAGGATATAATTCAGGATCGATAGTTTGAGCTTCCGCCGCGGGAACTATACTTACCAGATCGCCCCTGCGAGTCATTACAAAACCATGGAACTGCAATACGGATTCCAACAGTGGATAAAGCTCTTTTAATTTGATAGGGCCGCGAAGCCTTCCGTGACGTTTGAGGGTAATATCGCCTTTGACCTTGGTCTCGTCATACAAATAGTTCAGATTTAACTGCTCACCTACAAAGCCTAAAAAATCCCCTATGGAAAGTTTTTCCGGCAAAGCTAATTGAATAGTATCTTCCCCATTGACTACCGACTGCGGCTCGTAAGGTTTTGCAGGAGCGGGCATCTCAGCCATCTCTTTCTCAAGCATTGTCGGAACGGTGCTTGGCTGGGCCGCAAAAGGAATGTCCGCCATGTCCGGCCTCGCTAATTCAGGTGCTGTCAAATGGCCGGAAGTCTCGGAGTTACCCTGTGCAAAAAGATTCTCCCGGCCCGATAATTCCTCCACCACCGAAAGAATCATCTCCAGCTTTCTAACCGGGGCAATAACAATCACCGCACCCTTGTGGACATCTATCATCGCCCTGTATTTGGCATTCACGGCCGGAGGATTTGAGAAGCTGCCGATGGCGATATTACCGAGTTTCGATGCAATCTGCTCGTTCGATGGAAAATTATTGCCCACCGATGCACTTGATAACCTCGTCACTTCAAATCGATCCTGACTGTCAACAATATTCAATACTACCATTGCCTTGATAAGCTCATCAGGGTTGGCTGTCACCAATAGAGCAGAAGAACCGGGAAAAGATGAAACCGTCCCAATCCCTGCATCGGCAAGATACTTTATGCCCCGCTCTACAGGGATGTACTTCAAGGGAAATATCTTGTACTGCATCGACTCTGACGAACCATCCTGAGCAGCCAAAAGACAATTGCTGAACATTAACAGAGCTGTCGACAAAACAAGCAACCTGCTAAAAACCCCGCGAGAAAATTCTTTGTTTACCATTCTTTATCACCCCTTAACCCGATAAATTAAAAATATTCCAAATCGCCGTTTTATTTCTGATCTGAGCTTGTCGGCTCCTCCATAACTTTTTTTAACTCTTCACCTAAAATACTAAGCCTTTCCGACTCCTCCGCACTTAAACGTGAAGATTTCGAAGCTTGGAATTCGGAAATAAGTCGATTATACATCTCTGCCCTTTCCTGGGCAGTAGCGGTCTTATCAGACTTCAAACTTCTTTGCAACTTCGTTAGCTTTTCAGTGAGTTCTGCCATAGCTGACTCTTGTTCATTGGTTTTACGCGGCAGCGGAGGCCTCGGCGGCTTTACAACACGAGAATCCGTCTTCCCCGAATACCCCGTAGAAGACTTTACAGAAGCTGCTGCAGAAGACCTGGAAACTGAGCTTCCCGTCGGGCTTCTGGAAATGCCCGCCTGTTTCGAAGGAACAGCAGGCGCCCCTTCAAGAAGACTTATATGTGGCTTCTCTTCGGCTTTAAGCTCGAAAGTTCCACTATTGTCTTTAACAACAACAATACCGTCCTTTACCTCTTCAATCAGCAAATGACCTACCATACCGGACTGTCTAACCCAGTGTAATCCTTTGCCCGGCTCGTCAATCAAAGCCATTGACAATTCAGGATGGCCCTTGTAATAACTTGTACCCATAACCTTAAATTTCGGCGTAGCAGAAGGCCCGCGTACAACACCGGAAGGACGACCTTTTACAGGCCTTGGCGCTTTCGGCTTGGGCGGATTCAGATACAAAGCAAATGCCCCGGCCTGCTGGACAAGAGGAGATATCTGGCTTGCGCCTCTCGCCGATTTATTACCCACACTGTTGTTGAACTTCTCGATCACATCCGGCTCACCCAGCAGTTTCTCAATGTCCTTATCGCCGTGGGCCCCAAAAACCACAACAGAAAAAACTACCAAAATAGCCGCTAAAGCCACCGCCAGAATACTCATTATTCGCAATGTTTTTATCATATCGGTCTCTTAAGTATGCAAATCGTTCGTATTAGGGTTATTATGCCCTTTATTATTTGACACTTCCGCTGGTGCTTGGTTCCCGCCAATGAACGATTTTTTCCAGAAAATCACCCTCGTTTCCCGCGTATTCTCCGCTTTGTTCAGGTGTATGGCAATCAATACACCCTGATTTAGGCTCTGTTAAGGCTGTAACACCTGCTGTTCTGATATGTTCCGAGCCGGGCCCATGGCAATTCTCACAGCCGACATTTTTCATCTGGCTGCTTTTCTCCTCAGAAACAAACCCGCTCTCATATTCCATACCCACAACATGGCAAGTAACACATTCAGGGTCAAGCTGCGAGCCGACTCGCTCAAGCGTCGCGTATGCATGTGCATGAGCTTGTTGGCTCCACTTTTCATATTCGTATCCATGACAAGCCTTACAGGACTCTGACCCGCTATATTCCAGATTATCAGGCAAAACAAATCGCTGATATTTCTCCAAAAGCTTCCTCTCTCCGACCATTTGTTGATAACCTTTGTACAACTGCACAAGAGAGGCATCCTCTTTCAGTTCTTCACTGACCTTTTTAGTAAAAAAACTCAATCTTGGTTTGCCTTTGTAAGCTGGAGATTCTGTTATTTTCAAACCGCTTACATATCTGCCGAACCGTCCCACCGAAAAAACCAAAGGCCTTTTATTAAGACCGCCGGTCACCCGCGGCTCGTCGGAATCGGAAGGACGCACAACACAATCCACCACAGGCACATTCTTAGTAATAAAATCGATAATGGTATCATCACAATGATTCAGTATAAGGATATTGACCTTGGACTCGCTGTCCACCTGTGCCGGACTAACGCCGGATGCAAAAAGCTGCCCAATTTGATCTATGGGTTTTGTTTTCGCATCAAAAGCGGCAACAGTTACTAATACAGGCCTACCTCTGAGTAACAGGCTCTTGGCAAACTTCGCAGGAACATCCACATCAGACGATTGTTTATAACTTATAATATTAAAAAGCGAACCGGTATCGTCTAAAATTCCGAAGTTTTTGCCTGTTTCGATGTCATCTTCACTCAGACTGACTAAATCGTAATCGAGCAGTCTGAAAGCCTGGAGTATTATATTAAACTTGATTTCGTCCTGTTCGCTCCGGCCCTCCACAAGTGAACCGGTATCGATAATCATTCTTTTATCTTCAGAAACACGATTGAAAATTGTAGCGCGCCTGCTGAGCCCGCCAAGCTGACCGCCCGAACAACCGCAGGGCTTCAACGCCCCAAGCGCGTTACCTGTAAAAAAGACAGTCACCGCATCGGCCTTCGAAGATGTCTTCGCCGCCGGCTCAGGTTTAATATCCGGTCCGCACGATACACAAAGCACCGCCACGAAAATACAGCTTACAAATCGAATTATATACAGGTTAGTTTTCAATCCACCCCCAAAAGCACTTGGATACGTTCCATCTTAATGCACGAAGACTTATATCTAATTAGTGCTCGATAATATTACTGTTTGTAAAAAACTCGACAGACAACTTGCAGCTTATCACCGCCTTTTATCTGTATAACAAGAACATCCGTGAAAAACGTTTTACCCTCGGATGCCGGCGGTGTCATTTCCACCATAAGCTGATAACCGTCGCGAATTTTCTCCTGACTGAGAACTTTAATCGCGTTATTCGGCGACGAAAACGATTCAATTTCAAAAGCACCGCCATAGTTGTTGAGAACGGACACTTTCCTGACTATCGGCTTTTCCGGTACAGCATTAAAAGCTATCATTAACGGCGGGCTCGTTGAAAATTCCGGCAGCATGTCAAAGGTAATTTGAGCCGTGTTCTCCTCCGGATGAGTCAGACTAATGTTGATTCGTCCTTTGGGATTGTTATTCAGCTTCTCTATATCAACAATAGGTGAAAGTACGAATTTAGTCGCTTCCACTGAGCTGTCAATATCGGCGGTTATGCTATCGCCCGTCGACGTGAACTTCGTTATTGAAAATGGCTGATTATCGAGACTGTTAAGGACAATCTTCGGACAGCCGGCATTGTCCTCCTCGAGGAAAAGCCTCAGCCTCTTCGGTGAGTAACTGACTTTAGATACTACCTCGGCTTGAATAGTAAGTTTAAACCTGGGTTGTGTCTTATCGTTCGAGTTGACATAGATATTCTTCATATACAGGCCGGGTTTTTGAAAAGTCTGAAATTCAGCCTTCACAACACCGCTCTCACCCGGAGCAATTTCGGTCTTATCCACCTTCGTAACAACACCGCAGCATTTCTCGACCTCCTTGATTTTCAATAAGCCGCCTCCGGTGTTTGTAAAATTAAACTCGGCAACCTTCTTACCTGCAGTTACACCAACTTGTCCGAAATCGGCAACTGTCTTTTCAAATGTAATGATTGGTGCGGCATTGTCATTTTGTGGTTCGGCTTCAGCTATCTCGGATGAATCAGCTTCTGTGCTCTGCGGTTCAACCGAAAGCTTTTCTGCCGGCATATTCTGCTCCTGACAACCAAGCTGAAAAAGCAATACACAACCAACAAACAATAAAACCAGATAGTTTCGAGCCATATATCATCTCCCCAATTAAGTTATGATGTAACACTGCTACTTGATTAATGACGTCTATATTGTAACAAAATCAATACCCTAAATCAAGAAAATTCTCCTGACAATTTCAACCGTACCACGCTCGGAATAATTTCTTTTTTTTGCTCAAAACAGCAAAATTCCGCTAAGGAAGATTCTGTTCCCATGCAGGCCGGAACCATTCGCCGAGGATTTAAGGTCCGAAAATAAACCCCAAAAAACCTCGCTTACCACAGGAATTGTCACGAAAATGCTCCTGCACGGTGCTTTGCTGTTACTCTTGTCCTTTCAGCCTCATCACTGCCGTTTTTTATTACTGGCGTTCGGCTTTACAGCCGATATTGTATCTATTATTATAGAACACATTATTATAGGAAGTAAAGTATGCACAGTCAAGGTCCTGAAGTGTCGATAGTCGTGCCGTTATTAAATGAGCAGGATAATATCGGCCCACTATACGAACAAATCACCCAAACATTAAAGGGTAAATATAACTACGAAATAATATTCATCGATGACGGCAGCAGCGACAATAGTTTCAATATTTTAGCCGATTTGCAAAAAGCAGACAACAGAATGCGCGTCATTTGCTTCCGCAAAAACTTCGGCCAGACCTCCGCCCTTAGTGCCGGCTTCGCCCACGCAAAAGGCAAAATCATCGTTGCGATAGATGCCGACCTGCAAAACGACCCCGCGGATATACCTGATATGATTGCCAGGCTCAACGAAGGATTTGACGTTGTAAGCGGCTGGAGAAAAAAAAGACACGATAACGCCATAACAAGACTGCTGCCCTCTAAAATCGCCAACTGGGTGATTTCATGGATTACCGGTGTAAAACTACACGACTACGGATGCACACTGAAAGTGTACCGAAGGGAGGTCCTCGAAGAGACAAAACTATACGGCGAAATGCACCGCTTCATACCCGCACTGGCAAGCTGGAGCGGTGCCAGAATCGCTGAAATGCCCGTCAACCACAGGCCAAGAACCGCCGGAAAAACAAAATACGGCATAGGGCGAACATTGAAAGTAATTTTGGACCTTATTACCGTCAAGTTCCTCGGCTCTTTCTCCACAAAGCCGATATATATCTTCGGAGGCCTGGGCTTGGCAAGCGGCATCGGGGCCAT
>CAZIAN010000003.1:0-4140 GCA_964537355.1 uncultured Pirellulales bacterium
TAGTAGTCGATTTGAGAACAAAATCGTCTATACCGGTATCGGGAGCCAGTAGAGTGCCTTCTGCTTCAGGACTGCTCGACCATGCAACTATAACTACTGGTTTATTACCAAGTGCCTTGCGGGCAGCCGGAGCAAAAGCCGTTGCGTTCATATCCGGTAGAGTGCCATCAGTGAGGATGACCCGTGGCGGATTCTTGCTAATTTGTTCCAAACCATCCTTGCCTGTATGTGCCAGATGTGTATTGAAACCAAGACGACGACATAGTTCGGCTGCACCGGAAGCCTGGGAGGTGCTGGAAGCCACAATAAGCACAGAAGGAGCACTTTCTGCAAGTATTAATTGGCCTGTAGCCATTCTTGTTGCTGTTGAAGACAGGGCAAGCAACCTCTCTTCCCACTTGGCATTTTTGCATTCCAATTGTTCACAGCGAAGATGAAGCGATTTTATTTCTCGCTGCCATTTCCCGCCGGCATCCACCGAATCTAATCTTGCCTGCAGTATATGGTCAGCACGTTTAAGTTTGGAGTTGAGAGTTTCTACGTCGGCATCAAGGGGAATAATATCGTCAACGCCTTCCTTAAACGCAAGGCAAAGGAATTCTCTGGAAGGCATAGAAGGTGCATAAAGCACAATAACACGAGGCAACTTCTCGTTAAGAGCATCCTGAGCCAGCTTGACCCCCCAACAATCCTCCTCAATCGCCGGTACGAACAGAACTGCCGGCGTCGATGGCAACAAGCTCTTTAGCGTCTCATGGTCTGGAGGTTGATTATATTCTTCAACCTCAAATTGTTCCTGACGACAGCGTTTTATCAAAGGCTCTAATATACAGGTATTGCCTTCGTCTCTTAAGAACAATGCTTTTTTTACCATAATATATCTCCCGAAGTATTACGCATAAGTAGCAGCCTCAAAATGCTCCACACCATAATACCTTTTTAAGTTTTTGTCTAGGGTATCGAGCAAATCAGGCTTTGGGTCACGTGGAGCCAAAAGTACCACAATACCTTCCTTGCATAAGCCAGCTTCGATATCGGTCATGGCGGGGAAAGTACCAAGAACATCAGCTAACCGCTGAAGACGTCGAAGAATCAGATAGGCAACCAGGAAATGCGGCTGGTCGCCGGGATTAAATTCAATATGACACCGGTATAAAACCGCTCCATCCCGACGGCGTGAAGAAAGATAAAATTCGCCTGTCGGGTCCAAAACTGCCTGAGCATTATCACGAGTAGCTAAAGGCGCATCCTGGTCAGCTTTCTTTTCCTCCTGACGGAAATTTTTCATCCCCGCAAGGAGCTTATCGGAAGGCACAGGAGGCTTCTGTTTTGTCAGCAGTGACTGGACGACTTGTTCAAGATACGCTGAGCCATCGAACAAAACATCAAAAACTTCGTCATTCAACTCCATTGCGCCACGTTTTGCACGTTCCAGAATCGTTTCAACCTGGTGAGTGATGGAAGCTGGTTCCTCTGCACCGCACATTGTTAAATTTCCCTTTATCGAATGTACAAGACGAAAGACAGCATCAGCGGTTTCAGTATCATGTTTTTCCTCTAACGTAAATAGCTCCTGGTTTAGTCAAGCAAGCATTACTTCCACTTCCTTGAGGAATTGTGAATCAGGTTGGTCGATATCCAGTCCCTCGTAAACAGATTCATCTGCCTCGGTATCAGCCGATATCGGAGTCTCTGTGCCGGCTGAAACTGTTTTCGGCGTATTTTCGTTATCCATTATCAAGTTGTTTTTTATGCAGGTATCAATGCGGACGGATTTGCTAATATCCATTTCCTTACCATTGCCAAATGTTTGCCCAAATAATCCCGGCAGGTCAATTACCAAACCCATCTGTCTGCCGGTGAGTATTGCGGTTCCAATAAGACCAGGAACCTTCATTTCGCTGTCAAAATCCGAGATTACAATTTTCTGTGGATTCATGAAATCCGAAACAACAAAAGCCGCACGTTTATTTTTATACTCAACTATAATTGCCCGCATCTGGTTGTCCTGAATTTTAACGGGCGGCTCACCAAAAATCCCCAGCAAATCAAATAAAGGCAAAATCCTGCCAAGATATTTAATGGTACGGTTTGTCCCCCTGATAGTAGTCACCTCATTAACGGAGATGGCCTGCGAGGCCACAACAGACGATATAGGAAAGGCAAAAGTCATATTTTCAGCTCGTACAAGCAATGCGTCAGAAATATTTACCGCTGTTATCTTGATATTAAGACTTTCGAGTACCTTAGCGATAATGTTTCGCATTGTCTCGAAATCCTCAACCACCAATGCTTTAAGATTCCGATCTGAAACAGATTTGTTTTTTTCATCTGAAAAAGACTTAATCTTTTGGCTTATTTCCTCATTCATATTTACCAATATCCTCAGACCTAAATACAGGCTTGCATTTGTTATGACGCAGCATAATGGCACATCATAAACCACCCCATTGTTTTCACTTTATCGGAAGAATTCAGTTGCACCTTTAGGGAAACATATCTAACAGATATTAACTAACTCAGATATATCTTTCCTAAGCAATATCGCAACGTTAGTGCAGTATTGACAAGGTGTTATGCAGTGTGTATCACCAATTACAAGGTGAATGAAAAGAGCTTATAGTGAATCAATCGTTATAAGCTCCGTGTTTTTGGCTTTAATGTGCAATTACGTTTGATATCCTGAAAACCGGCAATAACAATGCGATGGCAATAGTTCCAATAACACAACCTAAGATCGTTATCATTATCGGCTCTATCAGTGCCATAACATTCCTGATTGAAGATTCCAGTTTTTTCTCATAAAAGACTGATATTTTGTCACAGACTTCACCAAGTTTGCCGCTTTTTTCTCCTGCTTTTAGCATTTGAATAATTCCCGGCGCCATTAAATGACTGCTCGGCGAAATCATAATGGACTCTGATAACTGGTAACCATCCCGAATTTTATCATTCACCGAGGTCCAAAGTTGCCTAAAATAGTAATTGTCACACGAGCCCTGAATCACTACTATAGAATCCATCAGGTTCACACCCGTGTTGAGCATTGTTGCCATAATACGCATACTTCGAGTAACTATCGTATCAATAAACATGGTACCCAATACAGGTGTGCGAATTTTGATGAAATCAATTGCTCTTCGACCGGTTAAAGTTCCTGAGAAGTAATATAATCCCACTGACGTCAATATCATTCCTGTCAGAAATATTGTCATCGATTGAAAATCGCCTAAAAATCTACTGAAAGCAACTACAACCTGAGTAATTTTCGGCAGCTCCGCCCCTTTGGATTCATAAATTCTCATAAACCTCGGTAATACAAAAAACATCAAGGTTCCTGTGGCCGCCACTGCCATTAACACCATGATAAATGGATATGTAAGTGCACCTTTGATGCGTTTGCGTGTTTCGGATTCGAAATTCAGATAACCGCTGAGCACATTAAGCATATCGGCCATTCTGCCTGACGCTTCCGATGCTTTTACCATACTGATAAACATTTTATTAAAAATCTTCGGGTATTCAGCTAATGCCCTCGAAAAATCATCTCCATTTTTGACAGTTTCGGCTACATCCATAATTACCATCTTAAACGTTCCATGTTCAGACTGCTCTGCAATAGCATCAAGAGCATCGCTAAGCACTACTCCGCTATCAAGCATCACAGATAACTGTGTCGTGAATAGAATAAGCTCCGATTGCTTAACTTTTGATTTACACAGTTGAAGGTGTACCGGCAATTCATCTTGTTCCCGGAGTGGACCGTAATCTCTTTGTGAACGGGAACTTGAATCGGTTTCGGTATCGTTATATTTACCGGAACCGTTTCTATCTTGTCCCTGCTTGTTTCCAAGTGGAGGTAACTCCTGACCTTGCTCTTGAGAATCAAGCTCATCAGTAATTTTTGTTGCCGAACTGGTCATTTATTTTTTTATACCGCATTATGTATGTAGTACTATACACAGCAAATAGGATCATATTTCCGTTTGCGCTGTTCTCAATACTTCCTCAATGGAAATAATGCCTGCCTTTACCTTTTCGATTCCATCAGATTGCAAGCATACCATTCCATTTTCAATCGCCTTTTCTCTTAGTTTCTTTAAGCTCTGCCGCTCATTAATCATTTCCAGAATTTCTTCA
>CAZIAN010000003.1:4240-36117 GCA_964537355.1 uncultured Pirellulales bacterium
TCATTCGTATGCAGAGTCGATAGAACCAGATGACCTGTCAGCGCCGCCTGTACGGCGATATTAGCTGTGGCTTTATCACGAATTTCTCCAACCATAACTACATCCGGGTCCTGTCTTAATAAACTTCTCAGGGCTGTTGAAAATTCAAAGCCCGCCCCTTCGCTTACCTGGAATTGATTTATTCCCTCAATATTACACTCCACCGGGTCTTCCACGGTGCAGATGTTCACCTCTTCACTGTTTAGCTCAACAAGTGCCGCATAAAGAGTAGTATTTTTACCTGATCCGGTCGGACCTGTAACCAAAACTATACCGTTTGGAGATTGTATTACCTTCCTGAACAACTTGAGATTTGCATACGTAAATCCAAGTGACTCAAGACTGAAAAGAACCTTCTGCGGGTCAATAATTCTAATCACTACTTTTTCGCCATAGTTGCCCGGCATAACCGATACGCGTAAATCGATCGGCCTGCCTTCCACTAAAACATGTATACCGCCGTCCTGAGGCAGCCGTCTCTGGGCAATGTCCAGATCAGCCATAATTTTAACACGTGAAACTATCGCCGCTTGCATTTGATAAGGTGGGCATATCTTCTCATACAGCCTGCCATCGACTCTGTAGCGAACCCGGAGTTTTTTATCATCCGGCTCTATGTGAATGTCACTGGCATTTTCCCGCACGGCGTTATACAGCAGATAATTAACCAGCTTTACGACAGGTGATTGTCCGGCCACCTCCTCAAGGTCGCTTATATCCTGCGTAATGTTTTCTATCAACGTAAAATCTTCCAGCCCCTCGTCATCGATTATGTCGTCAATGACAAAAACATTGGCAGCCGGCAAATATGTCTGCAGAGTGGCCTTGATGTCCTTGCTTGTTGAACATACTATCTGAACTTTACAGCCGCTTATCCGCTCTATTTCATCTATTAAAAATACGTTTGTCGGTTCACTGACAGCTACAGTCAGAACATCATGAACCTTAAACAGCGGGAGGACAACATATTCTTCGAGAAATTCTCTCGGCAAAATCTCAATGGCTTTTGTGTCGCATATTTTCGGACCAACCTGAGCATACGGAACACCATAGCCCTCTGCCAGTGCCGAGGCTATCTGATTCTCCGTACAATAGCCCATCTCCACCAAAAGCTCACCGAGAAGCTTACGATGGCCTTTTTCCTTCTGTTCAGCCAGCGCCTGTTCAATTTGCTCATTAGTTACAACGCCACGCGCTAGAAGTAACTGCCCAAGCTGCATTTTATTTTCGACAGCTATTTGACTCATAGCTTTTCCTAATTTTTTAAAGTAGCGTTAATACAGACCAGAGAAGGTATATATTTTCTACACAAAACTCTTTACCGCCTCTGCAAGTTCCACGTAGTGGTTAAACTCTTTTTCAAGTCGAGTGATTTCAAGAATTCTCATGCAGTTCTCATCAAGTCCTGCTAATCGAAGCTCACATTTGTTTTGGTTACAATAGTCCCGCGCCCAAAGCAACTGTTCCAATCCTTCACCATCAACAAATCCCAACCCACTCATATCCAGCACCACACCGGCTTTGCATCTTGAGATTATGTCAGTGATAGTACTTTGGAAAAACTCGACATCATCGCCGTCCAGCTCACCCTGCAACTCAACAACCGTAACCTCGTTATAATCTTGTATTTTAATTTTCATCCGATTAGTGTTCCCACCGCAGCGGCACCATATTCCACAGAATCGCCGTTTTGGTAAATATTGTTGAAACCATTCTGAATAATGTCCCAGAGCAGCCCGACATCACTGTCGAGAAACACCCTGCCTACTTTTTCATCAAACTGTGTGCCCAATCCTTTTTCTATCTCTTCAAGCGCATGCTCTACAGTCATTGCATCGCGATAAGTTCGCTTTGATGTCATTGCATCGAAACTGTCCGCCAATCCGACAATTTTACCCGTCAGCGGTATCTGCTCACCAACCAAGCCATCCGGATATCCCCTGCCGTCAACTCGCTCGTGGTGAGATAATACGCCCGGGATAATATCACGCATTTGTTTTATCTCATGTAAAATACCCGCACCTATCGAGGGATGTTGCTTTATGCGACCGTATTCCTGCTCAGTCAGCTTTCCTTTCTTTCGCAAAACCACTTCTTCTATACCTATCTTTCCTATATCGTGCAGCAATCCAGCCAAATAAACCATGTGTATTTGCTCTTCATCCAATTGCTCCTGCTCCGATAATTTCTCCGCAATCCATCGTGAAATAAAAGCAACTCTTTCAGAATGACCGTGTGTGTACTTGTCTTTTGCGTCAATACTGCTTGTCAGTGCTTTCAGTGAGCCAATGAATAATTCTTTGAGGTCTTTAAAGAGTTCGCCGTTCTGGATAAAAACGGCACATCCTCCAGCCACCGAATTAAATAATTTTATATCGGTGCTGTCAAAATCCTGTTTTCCTATTCTATTTATCGCAACCATCAGCCCCATTATGCAGTTACCATTGTCGTTTTTAGCTGTAATGCCGGATTCTATTTTCTCCTTACCGCATAAAGGTACAGCAATAATATTATTTATGTTGTCAGGCCATTCATATTTAAATGCGGAATCAACCTCGCTGTCCAGAAGCGCTTCCTTACCGCTCTTAATTTCCTCCATCAATCCACTATGTAAAATAGCCGCCGTTTGCTCATCTATATCTATAAGACCTGAACCGGCTGTCACAACCAATTGTTGCTTGTCATCGATCTTCTTTTCCAGCAATATTGCAATGCCTTCAACACAAACAATCTCAGTTAAGCTGTCACAGGCCATCTGTAGAAAGTTGGCATCCGATTCTGTAACCTTCATATTTGTACTGAGCTTGTGAAGCAGTACCAGCTCCTCGTATGTCTGCGACAGCTCTGTACCGACCATTTCAATCTGTTTTTCCGCTTTTGTCTCAGCTTGAAATTTCTCTACTAAAAGCTCAAGCATTTCCGCTAAATAGTTGCTGTCCATCTGAACCGGATTCACACAGTTTGTATCGTTTGCCGGGCCAGAAGCCTGACATGCTGATTTATCACCCAAGTCAATCAAAGCTGTTCCTGAAACTTCTCCTTCTTTGTTACTGAGGCGAGCAGATTTCAGAACAACGGCCAAAACAATATTTGTATCACCAAATCTCCAAACCGGCAAACCAATCTCATCAGAACAACTTTTTTCGCTGAGTCGACGTAAAGCCTGCCGACTTAGTTTGCTTAACTGTTCAGGGTTACTTTTATATTTGCCGCCTTCACACAATAAGACAACTTCATCGGCGGTATCGCAAACTGCAAAATTAAAGCCGAACTTATTTATCTTAGCCCCGAAGCTCTTAAACTGGCGTCGTAGTGACAGACTTAAGGTTTTCCTTACCGTATCCAGCATAACTCACTACCGATTATTTCATGTCAACTATTTTAATGCTTTTCGTTAACCGTCAATTACTTACCATTACTTGTTTTTGGTACAAAACATCTTCGATATTTCCCAACAACTCCTTTGGGCTGAATGGCTTGCTCAGACAACTCGATATTCGTAAATCTTCCTGCTGCTCTTTCGATATAGCAAAGCTTCTGGCAGTTAACATAATGACCGGTATATCCTTCATATCATCTCGCTGCCGAAGCTTCTCCACAAGTTCGAGCCCAGACATAACCGGCATTTGAAAATCCGTAACAATGATGTCCGGTTTCTCTTCGCAAGCCAGCTCAAAGGCTTCGGCGCCGTTATCAGCCGATATGACCTCATAACCATTATTACGAAGTTTTATCGCTACCACGTGAACGATGTGTATTTCATCATCCACGACTAAAACTCTCTTGCCTGTCATGATCTTGCCTCCTCAAAAGATTAATGCATCGCTTGCAGTGTCGAATTCACACTTAATTTCTTATTTACACCTTATTATACGGCTCTGACTGCCTGCCTTGTCGCCAGAGGTAATTCAAAGCCGAAAGTGCTCCCAACACCGACCTTGCTCATAACGAATACTCGACCGTCGTGAACCTTCTCAATTATTTGCTTAACAAGGTTAAGTCCCAGCCCTGTACCTTCCGCCTGTTTTTTATTGGCACCAACCCTGAAAAATTTATCAAAAACATGTTCTATGTCATCTTCGGGGATACCAACTCCCGTATCGGTGACACTGACTCGTACCAGAGCCGCATTTTCGTCAACTTCGGTTTCAATCTTCACCGAACCCCCAGACGGAGTATATTTCACGGCGTTACTTAACAGATTAACAATAACCTCTTGCATCATATCCTTGTCAACGTCCACCTGGTCGTAAATAATCGGCTTTTGCGCGATGACCTCAACTTGCTTTTCTTCAGCATAACCTTTTATCATTTTCAACTGTTCTTCTATGAGCATCGTCAAGCTGGCCGTCTCCTTATTTATTTTTATGAGACCGGATTCTATTCTCGAACTATTCAGAATATCTTCAATCAATCGATTCAATCTTTTGGCCTGGCTTTGAATTACGGAATAAAATTCTTTCCGCGTCTGTTCATCGTTAGCTTCACCATCAGCAAGCATTTCCGTAAAGGCTGTGATGGAAGCAAGAGGAGTCTTGAGTTCATGTGAGACATGACTTACAAAATCATTTTTCATCTGCTGAATTTGCTTTTCTCGTGTAATATCATGCAGCACGGCCACCACCCCGCATACCTGCCCGTCCTGGTCGTAAACACATGAAATAATGCAGTCAAATATTTTCGGTGTTCCGTCTTTTGAAAATTCGATCTCTTTTCTTGTTGCCTGTCCCTTGCTTTGTCTGTTGTGGCTTAGAAAATCCGTAAATACACTCTGGTCAGGCCCGATTAGTTCGCTTACAGGTTTTAGGTGTGAACCGTTATAATCAAAATTGAAAAGCCGGCCGGCCGCCTCATTTGCCATCAACAGTCTGTCAGATTCATCAATAACAATAACAGCGTCACGAATACTGTATATTATAGCCTCGGTGTTTTCGCCCCGTCTTTGTGAGAGTTGAATCTTTACCTGCAAATCCCTTATTTTCTTTTCATACTCGGTAATACGAGAAGTACAGCCGGCAAAATGTTCACTAAGAACCTGGTATAATTCGTTTATTTTTGTCAGCCTGAGCGTAGGAAAGAATATCTTCCCATCATGGGCGCCACCTGATTTTTCGTCCTGGAGCAGCGTGGCTATGGACGTGACTGCTCTGGTCAGTCTTAACTGATACCAACCCAGATAAATCACGCCCACAGCCCCAAGAATATAGCATACCGACACAACCGGTATCCGCTGCACATACTCGATGTTGCACCAACCCTCTTCCGTGCCAGAATCCTGCCATTCGGCAAGACCACTTATAAATAAACTGCTTGCCACGATTACTGTGACTATCGCATATAAGATTCTTGTTAGTCTCAAAACAAACTCCTGTGTTTGTTAAATTCCGAACCACGCTTTAGTTACCAGACATTCCTTATCTTCTCTGCCACCTGGCGGAATCTTCACGCTCAACATCACCAAGCATAATTCTTTCGATGCTATCCAGCTCATCCGGTCTTGTCTCGCCAATGATTCTTTCTTTGAGCCGAATCGCCTCAAGGTACGAAGGACGAAGCTCAAGCACATAGTTCAGCGTATTCATTGCAGCTTCAGTATCACCCTCAAGGTAGTATTTAGCGGCCATTGCGTAACGGTCTTCAGCCAATCTCGACTTGCCTGCCCACTGCAATTCTTCCTTTGCGCCAAATCTCTTGCGGCGAATATCATCTATTCTGGCTTCACTCTGAGTATCCTTGGCCTCATCAATAATGTGAGGCGTAAGCAGTACTATAACTTCCTGACGCTGAACCGAATCAGTCGTTTTTCTAAAGAATGCTCCAATTAGTGGCAAATCACCCAACAAAGGTATCTGGCTTCGGCTTGTTACTATAACATCTCTAAACAGACCACCGATAACAACAGTCTGGCCATCTTTGACCATTATATTGGTCGCCAGTTCTGTTGAGAACTCGTCAGGAATACTATTAGCTTTCAAGGTACCGGAACTGTCCTTTGGATGAATATCCATCCGGATGTATCCATCGTCGCCTATATAGGGTCTAAAAGAAAGTTTGGTACCCGTATCAAGAAACTCAACCTGCTGAGTCGTTGAAGTCTGTGTTTGTGTGGTCTGGGATGTATAACCTATCTTGTTGCCGATATAGACCTGTCCAAGCTGCTTATTGACAGCCAGAATCTTTGGATTGGCAAGAATCGTGGTGTCGGTTACAGTCTCTAAAGCGCTGATGAACGCTCTGAAATCCCCAGAACTTACACCAATCTTAAACCCGGAACCTCCAACGTTTGCAAATCCGGTAGTTTCTATCGGCGATCCTGCGGATAAAGCCCCAACCTGTTGTAAAGGATTCAATCCAGCAGTCTGAGATCCCTCAATAAAACCACCTAAAACACTATCTGCCGTACCTCCTGAAGCATCTGTACCTTCCAGACGTACACCAGCGGCAAAGTTCAAATCAATCCCCATCTCCATTCCTTCGGTCAAAGTAGCGCTGAGTATTGTCGCCTCGATCAGCACCTGTTTAGGCCTAACATCGAGCACCTTAAGCATCTTTTCCGCTTCAGCGATATTTTCGGGATAGTCCTCGATAACTATGGTGTCATTCAGCGCTATAGTATCGCCAGATCCTGATCCTGTGCTGATAGAATCGCCAGTAGTCCCGACCGCCTCCGTGGGAGAACTGCCCTGAATGCTTCCGGTGGTGCTAAGTACCGGAGTGAGGAGCTTCATTACTTCGGCAGCACTGATATAGTACAAAGTAAAGACCTTGTACTTCATTCTCCCTGGGTCTGACATAATCTTGTCATATTCATCCTTGGTATATACCCTGATTAGATTACCCCTTTGCTCGTACTTATAGTTATCACCCAAGATAGCATCCATGACTTCGTCGAAGGTAACATTGGTAAGCTGCCTGAACGCCAATAAACCATCCACGTTTGGCGAAGGCACAATGTTTTTCCCGCACATACTGCCCAACAATGCCAGAGCTTTGCATACACCAAAATTCTCCTCACATTTAAATACCGGAATCATCCCATCCTGTAGAATACTTTCCCGGCTGCCACCTGTCTCAACCTGTGCTACACTTACATTTGCCACAAGATTAGTTTCAGCTAATCCATGGTCAACATCAGCGACTGCAATCGCTGCCATCAGAACCAGCACAATGCTCCATACAAATAATTTGGCTCTGATTTTGGTCTTGCCTTTTGAATTCTTTTTTAGATACATAATTCATCTCCTGTTCATTTTTGCGAATAGCGTTTCGCACATTGCTATCAGCTATTCCGCAGTTTCAGTTTACCTGTGTCATTTTCAAGGTTATGGTAGATTCTCTACACTTCATTACCACTATGTTTTCTTTAATTTCCACTACTTCACATTCATAACTTTCAATTCCATCACTGACGGACAATTTATCTCCGGCCCTTAATACCTTGTCATTTATAAAAGCCAGGGGATCTTCACTCGAAACTATTGCTTCAAGCTTCAAATTCTCCGCCACTTTTCTGATTACTTCCTGGTCATTATCTTTTGAAACGATATTTATTTCTTCAACAGCGACTGATTTGGGTCCTCGTCCACCAACAAAGTTCTGCCAGCCGTCCGAGGCAAAAAAGTCTCTGGTTACCATATCATTGCGTCCTTTGACTCGTGGTAATTCTATAAATGATATTTCTAATTCCGGTTCAGACTGAGTTTCCATATTCATCAGCTCCGCAATCAATCCTGCGTCAGCAGCCTGCGGGGACGTTTTAGTAAGCACCTTGATCCACATAAAAGCCATAAGCGAAACCAAGCCCAACGCCAACACCGCTTTTTTCTTCTCCGCGGCCAAAT
Source organism: uncultured Pirellulales bacterium (assembly GCA_964537355.1). GTDB lineage: Bacteria > Planctomycetota > Phycisphaerae > Sedimentisphaerales > Anaerobacaceae > NIOZ-UU13. Next base: position 12,121 of record CAZIAN010000003.1, read on the forward strand.
GGCTAAAAAACCTTTTACGGCCCCGGCTGTTATTTTTCGCATTTTGCTTCATAATCGTTTTTGGAGCTTTTTATCCCTGTCCTACTTTCGCCCTGTAATAAATAATCGCCCTTGACTCCATACCAACCTGACCATTAAAATCACTGTCGTTGAAAAGTTTCAGTTGCTCGATACGAACCAATCTGTCCAATCCCTGAAGCTGTCGATAGAATTCGAATATCTGAGCTAATTTACCTTTACATTGCATTTTCACCGGTATGCAGTTTAACTTCTCAGTCTTTATTTCCTTGGTGGGTTCGATCATCTGCTCGCTCAAGTTGTGCTCATTCATCAAATCAGCGATTTCGTGTAAAAATTCACCGATATCACTTTGCTCGGGTATTTTCGCCTCAAAGTTTTCGAGCTCGCGCTGGAGCTCCAACAATTGCTCATTGAGCAGCAACATTTGTTTATTGTCCGCAGCGCCCTTAGCGATAGTGAGTGCCTGTGCAGATTTTATTTGCCTGACAGCTTTCATTTTACTGCAAAGGGGAAGATATCGAAATAACATAAATCCGCCCACAATCACTCCGGCTATGGCACAAATCGTTAGTTGTTGTCTTTCTCTAAACAGCATCACTTCTTTTACCTTTTACTGCTCGCGATAATTTGCCAGATAAGTACTTATCTCAAACTCACTAACCTGTATCTGGATATTTTTTTCGTTTTTTTGAACCGCTCCTTTCGTATTCTCATTCTCTATCTTCGAATGAAGAAGAGGATTGGCTGCTACGGTTATCATATTTGTTCGTGAAAAAGATGGAACAACCTGACAAAAATATGGTGAGTCCTCTAATTTGCATATCAAAGCCGCCACATCGCTCGAATCCGCCGCCACGCCGTCTATAACCACTCTAAATCGCACATCTCCAAGGGGTAGTTCCTGCTTCGGGCCCATCGTTCCCCGGACCGCTCTTACAACATTACTGCCCGGTGGTGATAATTTGTCCGGTTGCTTGTTCTCAAATTTCTCAGCAATAAACTCTACTTTGCCAATCACTATCTTTTCATCAATCAAAAAACTCATTTCCGCCAAGACACCTGCAACATCAATTTTGGAATCAATTTCTTTTATGAATTCCGCTTTTTCCTGTAAACCTCTGAATTCGCTTTTAAGCTCGTCTAATTTAATTGACAGACCTTTCGCCTGTGTCTCTCTGGTTTCCATTTGAACGAACTGCGCTCTGGCTTTTGAAATCGATTGAGCGGTAATAAAATTCCACACCATCATTACCACAAATACACCACCCAAAGCGATGTATTGCGTGCGATAGCTGATCTCGCGACGTTTACCGCTCTTATACCATTCTGGAAGAAAATCGATTTCTTTCATACTCGTATCTCTTCTGAGCTTTCGTAATTTACGCTCTCTGTTATTTTCCAGCCCTTCAGACTAAGTCCCACAGCCACCGCCCACTCACAAAGCAAACCTCTCCTGTCACTATCAAAATCCACATTCCCTCTTTCCCTTGACATATCGAATCCTTTCAACGGCTGTGCCACCTCAATCTCAACAGCCAATTGCCTCTTCAAAACATCAAGCAAAATATATTCGTAAGCCCCTCCACCGGTAAAAAATGCCTGCCCAACGCGTTTGCCTCGAAATGTTACCGTATAATATCTAAGACAAAGGGATATCTCTCTTGTCAGTTCCTCAGCAACCTCACTTACGGCATCAACTATTGCCTGTCGCGTTGTTGCTTCTAATTTTTGGTCGTTGCCGTCAACGGGCTGCTCCGATAAGTTATGATTCGACGTCGAAAAGCTCTTTTCCATTTGAAGTGCTTCCCTCAACACCTCAGCCTCGTTAATATCAACACCTAATTTAGCTGCAATTTCTTCATTAAATTTTTCTCCGCCAACCGGTATCTGCTTGACGAAGCTGATTTCTCCACCACGACCAAACACAACGGTCGTAAACTGGTTTCCTACGTCCACAAAAATAACAGTACGTTCTCTGTCCTCCTGACGTCTTAGTGACCTCTCAAAGCTCCTGAACAATGCGCACGGAATCGTATCTATTGAGACTGGATTAAGTCCGGTTTGCTCAAGCAGCTCTATGTGGCTCTTTATCGTTTCATTAGCCGCCGCAAATAATATCAACTCATTCTTAATCTCGTCGCCCTGGTGAACATTGCCGGCAATCACATACTGCATTGCGTCTTCATCCGGGTCTAATCCAAAACGCTGGACAACTTCTTTCCTTAAAGCCTGCTCTATCCCATCACTCTGGGCCTCAGCCAATCGCAAACTCGTGATCTCCAATCCCTCATTCGGAAGAGACGAGACAACATTACTTCCATGAAAGCGACCCTCCGCAAGCATTTGTTTTATAGCCGAAACAATGAACATAAATTTTTCTCGCTCGTCGTTTATTCCGTGATCAATGCGAGTTTTCTGAGCTGCAATAACACTTAATTGCTCTCCATTGGCCAGTAGTTGAATCATCTTGATAGAGTTATGACCTATGTCCAATCCTATCGGCAGCAAGCCTCGACTTTTTAGAGCCCAGCTTAACATTTATACATTTACCTCCTCAGTAGTTTGTGGCATTCCCTCGCTCACTGTAGAATTACGACTTAATTCTTACACAGAAGTAAACTTGCTTTCACAAAAGCAACAGCGGCAATTCCGCCGGCTCCCGTGTTCATATTCACTGAATCGAAATATATCCTGTAACAGGCTCTACTGTAATTGTTGTGTTCGTTGAGCCCGCTTGCAGGTTGATAACGCCATTGTTCAAAGGACCGAGGGTGCCATTATAGGGACTCCCGAGATAATCAAATGTAACTTTGCTGGTTGAATCAAAATCAACACTTACAATATCGACCTTATTCAGTCTGCCGTCATTTTGAAAATCTATAACGTAACTGAAACCCTTCTTAACAGGATGCGGCAATACATTGCCGTATTGGTCTTCTATTCTGTAACTGTCTGCGCCGGCATCAAATACCACTGAAAAATATTGAGCCCTGCTGATTGCCATACTCTTGGCGTATTCAAGATCCGCTGTCAGCATATTTGCCGCAGACCGAATCTGCATACTGGCCGCCGAACTCATCATCGGTACCGCGGTTAATGCCGCTATCGAGATTATCACAATCACAATTAGAAGCTCTACCAAAGTAAAACCTCTGATTCGACCTCGTAAATTATATCCGTCATTATTAAAATACGAACAACCCAGCCTTGCCTGTGGATATGTCAAGTTTAACATCCTAACAGCCCTCTTCTTTCTATTCCGGCACATTATCATCACTTTCCACTGCTCTTTTTTCGTCCTATTAACGACCTATCTTTACCGACCAATCTACCTATACAAATGAACTACAGTATCTATCACATTATCCGACCTACCCAGATCGACAGAACAAACAGATTGATTCTTCCGATTTGGGGCTTTCAAGTACAAATAAGCCAGCATAAATGTCATCTCCTATACCTTCTGCAGTTAAGGCCAACAGAATTGGTACAATCGTCAAAACAGTACAACAGGAATTATCGAAATATTCCAACCTTTTATAGGGCTGTGATATACAATCGGTATTATTAACATATTTTTGTTTTTTCTTTTCATAGCATAGAAAGTCCAATAAGCATTAGCCGTCAGCAGTTATCAGTCCGCCTTAGGTTTTAATGGAATTAAACTAATCGTCATCACTCACGATATTAATGCCGCCGGCATCAAGCAAATTACCTGCCCAGCCGCTAAGCATAGCGTTTATTTGATACTGACGGACAATTCCATTTTCCAAAAGGTCAAATGAAATACTCACAAATTGGCTATATGGTGGGGCTACATCAAAGCTAAATTGCACATTTACGCATTGAGGTACCAACGGTACGTACGTAACGCTGTAACTACTCGTTGAGAGTGTTTGAATATCGTTCAAGCTTACTATTGAAACATCGGATAAAGGAAATTCACAAAATCTCAGATAATCACTACCCGTCCCTTTCTCGATATAGACCAATTCATTTATATTGATTTGTCCATCACCATTATTGTCCGCCCGCCAGATAGCTATTTCGCTGTTGGGTGTTCCGCATATCAGCTTGCAATGTCTAATCAGCTCCGAAATCCTAAGTGTTGCATAACGCACTTGTGCCTGTTTCCGGCTCGTGTCATCTGTTGTATCATTAGCAGCACCGACAGCAAAAGCCAGTGTAGTCACTGCAGCTAATATTATGCCGGTAACAATCAAAGCAAGCAACAATTCAATTAACGTAAAGCCTCTCTTATATCTTCCATCTTTCATAAGGGATAAACCTGAATACTAAACTCAGCTTTCTTATTCACTCACAAGTCGATTTATAATCGCAATTTCCTTGCCACTGTAATAAACTCGAACCGTAACAAGAATAAATTTCGCTACTCCTGTCCCGCTTTCCTGTGGGACATAAACATAATTGCATATCGAGTCCGTGCTGAACATCGCATAATTTGAGTCTGTAAATACCACCCCACCTGCATCCTTTATCTGCCCCTGGGCTTCGGAAAAAGCACCATAGACTGCTACTATCTGATTGAACGGTTTATTAACAATCTCCTGCATCAAATCGCTCGCCAATTTTGCGCCTAAGGTTCTGCGCATACCTTCAGCCCTCACGGCCGCTCCAGACGTAAAAGGAAGCAGCACACCAGCCGCGGCGATACCTAATACAACCGTGGCCATCATTGCCTCAGCAAGAGTGAAAGCTTTTGCATTCTTCATAACATCACATCACTTTCTAAAGAGCCGCGTGTGCAGCGGAATCATCGGCACGGAATAGTCCGTTCTTTGTATCCATTCTCCATCCGGCTTTATCCACTCCTGCCGGTTCGCCATCAAAACGAACTGAATTTAGATTATTAAAAGGATTAACTGGAATTTCATCAACATACGGACCGTACTGTCCTACCTTTGTTGTGAGAGCAGTTTTGAAACTCTCGAAAGAATTAACCGGTGGAAGGCAGTTTTCGTGCTGAACACAGTACAAATCAAGCTGAGAACGCATCTGATGAAGTCCGTCGATCAAATCGCAAGTCCTGGATTCCTGGGTAGCTTCAGTAAACTTCGGAACAACTGACATAGCAGCCACGCTTAACACGACCGCTATGCTTATCACCTCAGTATATGACAAACGGATATTCTCTTTCATAACCCCTCTCCCGATCCCAATCTTGTTCAAAAAAAAGCTGACCAGCTTTGGCAATTTGCTAAACCTGGTCAGCCTTAGATAAACATTATTATTTAACAATTAGAGTATTCATTATAGAGTCACATGGTCAGAGCCAGCAACACCGTCGTTATCATAGTTATCATCGGCATTGATTTGACCGGTAGTTGCGTTATATTCCCAGCCAGCAACGTTATCACCAATGGTTCCTGTGTTATCCAGAGTATTCAGGTTATTGAACTGATTTGTCGCAATCTTCTGAACATATGGTCCATAGCAAAAAACAGGAGTCTGAGCTGCATTTGTGTTTCCATCAATATCGGTGTATGTCGTCATTTGCGCCACGAAGGTAGCAAATGCAGGTGGAACATCGTTGTGCTGAATTTTGTACAGCTCAATTTGTGAACGCAGCGTCTGGAGATCAGTACACAGACTTGACAATTTGGCTTCGGTACTGGCTTCTGTGAACTGAGGAATTACGATAGCGGCCAAAATACCCAGGATGACCACAACAATCAGAATTTCTACTAATGTAAAACCGCTTCTTTTAGTTTTCATTTTTTGCCCCTTTTCATCAAAAAAGTTCTACTTAACTGTAACTGCCTGATAAATCACACAACATTTAGCATAATACTTTTCCCCAGCAATCAGCGTATCGACCCAATCGATACATTGCTTAACCGCACCTTTAATCTTATTGTCGTCAATCCCCTCCTATAAAAACCCCGAAAATACACCTGAAAACATACTTCTAACAGTCTCATTAAGATGCCGGACGGCCAAAAAAACCGAAACCCAACATCTGGAAACACTTTAATTTGGTCTTTTCAAAAAGCTACATAACCATCCAAGCAAAATATAAGAAATAAATCCTGTAATGCCAAATTTACAGGCTTGAGCAAAGCCGGATTTGTGTGAAATGATAGCTTATTTAATCAGGAGGGACAGAGGACAATCAATAGTCAATATACAGGGGCGTATTTTCGATGTGTATTCTTCTTTTGGATTCGCCTGAGTGTTCAAGCTCTATCCGAATGTAGTCTATAGCCTGCAGAACTGCTTCGATTTTATCGACCCACTCAATCAGAACTACTGAGCGTGGGTAACAGAAGTCATCAAAGCCCAACATCTCAAACTCGGAAACAGAATTCAACCGATAAGCATCTATATGGTAAATATCCAATCTGCCAGCATACTCATTAACTATGACGAATGTAGGGCTATTAACGTTTCTGCAGTCTTTGGCCCCAGCACCGGCGGCAATCCCCTTAATCAAATGCGTCTTGCCGCTGCCTAACTGCCCACAAATACCTATAACCTCACCACCTTTTAATTGTGAGCCAAGCTTTCGACCAAACTCTATGGTTTCGTCCGGTGAATTCGAAATATTATTAAAATCTATACCCACAGGTCAATAATTCATCAATAATCATTTACCCAACTGTGCCGGATAGTAATAACCCATCGTCTGAGCAGCAACACCTAATCGGTATTGACGGTCCTGCATAAGACAGCAGCGCCGAGTCGAATCAGGAATGGTTGTTGTGTAAATGCGAAGCTCTCCTTTCAGGCTGGTAATTACCTCTTCCCGATGATCACCCAGGCAATCAACAACCGCTATTACCCTGCCTTCAATCGGTTGTATTGCCTCACCGCCCCAGTCACGAATCGCTCCGGAGACGACAACTTCCTTCTGCGGATCAGCATCCCACCAGAGAGCACGTGGGCTCAGAGAACCGCTTTTCATAAACTCAATCAGTTGGCCTTTTGCACTATAAAGCCATCGCTGCTTTAAATCCCTTTCGCCGGCATAGACTTCCATACCGGGTGAATCTGCGAGGATATCGGCTGCCATTCCCTGGCCATGAACATGGCGAGTGGGTTCCTTATGGGCCCAGAGTTTGCGACCAGTCCTAGCATCCACCAAACAGATTGCATCGGTTTTCTGTCGCGGTTCAATCCCGTAGAAAATCTCGAGACCCGGATTGTCAGGATCAATATCGGCAACGTAGGCAACATCAGGATGTCCCATTTCTAAAGTCCAGAGACCCTTGCCGCTGTCATCAATCACCGCAGCCCCCATAACCAGTTCATCCTTGCCGTCCTCGTCAACATCGGCTGTAATTAAACCGTGGCCACTCTGCCCTCCGTACTTTTTTTCCTCCTGTGGCGACTCCCAGTACCATATTTGATCGAAATTCTTATCCAACGCCTGCATCTTGATAAGCTTGTAGGTTCCACGTTGTATTATCAATGACGGCTTTTTGCCGTCAAGATACGCTACTGTAAGAAAATTACGACAGTAATAGTTATATTGGGTAAATCCGTCCCTACTCAGCCATGCCGTTTTTGCTACTACTTTGCCGCTTTCTCCATCAATTTTAACCAGATATTCAGGCCCACTTTGGACAAGTCCCTTTTCGTCCCGTGGGTCTCCAACGCCAGCCTTACAATAAACCTCAGCTTTACCATCGCCATCGACATCATAGACAATCCACGGCGAATACCAAATACCGGCCTCAATAGACCAGCCCATATCATAACGCCACATCATTGTCCCGTCTAAGCGATACGCTTCGAGCTTGTATGTGGTCGTGCTTTTCTTCCAGTAGCCCGGCTGCTGATATGGGTCGGTATTGAAATTGGGCTGTTTTATAATATATTCATACTGACCATCCCCATCCAGGTCCGCAATACCCACTTTCTGGAAATCATAATCGCCCTTCAATGGAATGCTTATATAAGGCTTAGCACTCCCAGCCAACTTCAAAACAACTCTTCCCAACAAATTATCCGGATCCGGTATAAATTTCCCGCTACCCTTACGTAGTTCATAAAGATAAGTTTTATCTTTCTCTGCCGTTTTGTCCACAAAGTTTGTCGGTTGTTTTCGAAATGGAAAATTATGCAATAAAACAATTGCAGGCTCTAATGCACGTTCTAAACAACGTCGTGTAAGTACATAGCTAATGCCTTTTGCATCGGCATCGAGTAATCGCCAACTCAGAAAAACCGAGTCGTCCTCCCGCTCAACAGCCACCAACCCACGGTCCAGTTTCTCCACACCGGATACGACAGAAATAAAACTAAATATTACTGACAATCCAATCATCCAAATAAACCAAAATCTACGTTTCATAATTCTTACCTCCATAGCTTCACCGGTCATTTCTTCAAATGGTCATATCCTTTTGGTTGCAAATCAAGAATTCGGCCATCAGGTATCTTTATCTGCATTTTTTTTGTATTTGTTATGGTGCCGATTTCCGAAATGGCCGTAGGTTCATCCCACTTTTCCAATAATCTCCGGCAGTTTTGCTGTGAAAGGGTAAAAAGCAGCTCAAAATCCTCGCCGTCGTTTAAGGCTGATTTTATCGGTTCTTTGTTTTTTCGAGCTTGCTGAGATAACGGAATATTCTCGGCATTTATCAATGCCCCAACGCTGCTTTGCCGGCAGATACGGTTCAAATCGCTGCTTAGCCCATCACTTATATCAATCATCGAATGCACTTCTACCATTTGAGCGATTTTTATTGCTTCGGTCACTCTCGGCTCAAATTGCAGATGTTTCCCCCAGCCTGAGCCACCCAACGAGCCTGTTACACAGATATTGTCATCTACCTTCGCACCAGACCTTCTGACGGGCTCATTGTCCGCCTTTTTGCTAATCATTGCGACACTTATCGCAAACGGATTTTCATTCTTCCAACTCGTAATATCACCACCAATAAGCTCGCAGCCAAACTTCCCCCCCGCTTTAACAATCCCAGCGTGAAGCTGTTTTAATTCTTTTTCACCGAATTCTTTTGGCAGAGCAACAGATACAACCGCTGCAACAGGTATCGTCGCCATAGCCGCACAATCACTAAGACTGACAGCCATAGCCTTATATCCGGCCTGCTCAATTGTCGCCTCTCTTAAGTCGAAATGCACTCCGTCCAGCAACATATCGGTAGTGATAAACAGCGACTCACTCCCTAATCTAATCTGGGCCATATCATCACCGATGCCGATTGGAAAGTCTGCCGCGGACAACTTGCTTTGGCATGCGAACCATGCGGTTATTTCATCTTCTCCGGCACTCATCGCTGTCCCAAATAATTATTCCAGTATGCAATTTGCTCTTTTGCCTGTTTCGGCCCGGCTGAACCGGCTGTAACGTATTTATCTACAACACTTGCAGCACCGAGATTCTCATATACGTCCTTCTCAATAGAGGCCGAATACTTTTGCAGCTCTTCCAGACTAAGTTTTGCCAAATTCTTATTCTGCTGCTCACAATAAGCAACCAAAGACCCGACAATACCGTGTGCTTGGCGAAAGGCAACACCCTTTCCAACCAGATACTCAGCCAGGGCCGTAGCATCCAAAAAACCTTCATCCAGCTTAGCTGAAATCTTCTTTGTATTGAATTTCGTATGTGAAACAATCGCACGTGCCACATCCAAACAGATACCAGTCGTATCACTCGCAGCAAAGATATGAGTCTTATCTTCCTGCATATCCCGATTATAGCCCGATGGCTGACCTTTCAAAATCGTCAGCATAGCCATCAATGAACCATAAACCAAACCGGTTTTTGCCCGTATAAGCTCCAAAAGGTCCGGATTACGCTTCTGAGGCATCATACTCGACGATGTGCAATAGGCATCATCAATCCGAACAAATCCGAATTCACTGGATGAATAAATTATCCAGTCCTCGGCCAATCGAGACAGATGTGTCGCAATAAGCGAACAATCAAAAATAAATTCCACACAATAGTCTCTATCACTAACTGCATCAATACTGTTATAACTGATATCCGAAAAACCTAATTGCTTTGCAGTGCTCTTTCTGTCCAACGGCAGTGTAGAACCGGCCAGGGCCCCACTACCCAAAGGTGAAATATTGAGCAAAGAAAGACAATTTTTCAGATGAATAAAATCACGCTCGAATTGCTCGGCAAAACTCAGTAAATAAGAAGCAATAACTATCGGCTGGGCACGCTGAAGATGTGTATAGCCCGGCATTATATCTTCGGCATACTTACCCGCCAATTTAACGAACGCTTTTTGAAGCAGTGTTATCTTAGCCTGCAGAATTTCTATCTGGTCCCGCATCCAAAGGCGAACATCGGTAGCAACCTGGTCGTTGCGGCTTCTGCCGGTATGAAGTTTCTTAGCCGGGGCACCTATTTTCGCCACCAGGGCCGCTTCTATCGCCATATGAATATCTTCATACTTCTTCTCGAATTTGAACCGCCCTGCCGCAATTTCCTCGCTGATTTCGATAAGCCCATCCTTGATTGAATTGAATTCATCTCTGGTAATCAGCTTTTGTTCAGATAACATTCTCGCATGGGCGATTGAACCTGCAATATCATATTTATAAAGACGCTTATCTATCGACAACGACTCCACAAAATCAATCGTAAGCTCATCCGGCTCGCCGGCTAATCGCTTTTCCCAACTCTTCTTTTCTGGCTCGGCCATTATATCTACTCCAAAAGCAAAATCTTTTACTCAAAACTAATTGCGCCGAAAATTACCACTCGGTTCATTGTATTCTGTTTCATAACAAAACCGCGGGCAGGCTTTCGCATAACCCTGCTGGCCAGCACACCACGAAATCCTATCATACCTTCCGTTAAGCCTACTTCTCTTCTCTTCGCTCTACGCGTCTTCCTCGTACCTCGCGTTCCTCTTGTTCCTTAACCTGCCGTCCCCTTGAATCTGACAACTGCTCTGCCAGTCGTCCAACAGCAACGCTCTTGTCGGCGTTGTCTAATTCTCGCCAGAGCTTTGATGCCATGGACAGAATTTCGACAAGCTGCTGGCGATTAGGAGCCCGTTCTCGGACACGTTGTGCCTCTTCGTCCCTTCGCCCTTCAAGCATCATTTCGCGAGCACGAATGGCTAAAGTCAGCATTTCCACCGCATCACCACGCTCTGCTTCCTTAAGTGCGGACAGTGCCATCCTCATCACTTCAAGCTGATGCAGTGCAACTTCCCGCTCACTCCCGGATCGCTCCTCTCTCGCATTGCCTTCATCCCGATCTCTTCGTCTATCGAGGCTTTCACGCTCTCTGTTTTCCCTTCGTTCCATGACCTCTCTGCCTTGCTCTCGCTCCTGACTGCCCCTCTCCTGTAATTGCCTTCTCAATCGCTCATTTTCTGCACGAAGTCTTTGCAGCTCTCTCTCCTGCTCCCCCAAACGTCTCCTAAGTTCTCGGAACTCTCTCGCCATTCGGTCAAGACTTGAAGAAAGAATCCTTTTCAACTCTTGCATCTGCTCAAGATATTCCGGCCTTCCGGCCTGCCGTCTTTCCTGGTTATCCTCATACCACAGAACCTCTCTACGAACGTTCATCCTTCTTCTGCCTTCCAAGCCTTCTTCAACAACTTCACGCCGTTCAGCCTCCATGCCTTTGACCCACTTTTGTCCTGCCTCAGTCACGAAAGAAACACCTATATTTTGCCCCTCTCGCAATCTCCTTACTGCTTGTACAAGTTCTTCACGCTGCCTTGGTACGAGTATGGTCACATGGTCGTCTCTTTCATGCGGTTTTATAACAATTCCCATATATCCTCGTTCACCAACCTCTCGTTCAACCAGTCGAACAAAGATTCCATCCACTGAACCATCTCTGTCGCGTTCCTCAGCTAAAAGCACACCACTGAATATTAACATTGAAAGCACACCAAGCACCAATATTCTGCTTGCCTTTTTCATGATAGCTCTCCTTTTATTTTAGATTTGTAAAATAACCGCAATCCACACCGGCTGCGGGCAATTTAAGAGTAATTTAACAAGTTAAAATCACAAAATCAACAAAATTACACAAACCTGTAGGTAGTAGGTAGTCGGTAATCACTAATAATACCAAGCCTTTTTGTGGATTAAATCCATTATCAATAAAAAACAATTACAAAATGTTACTCTTGCAATTAAATCGAAAATCTATTATCCTGCAACTGATATGTCACAAAGACTTCTTATAACCAATTGCAGATTGTTCGATGTTCCTGATGAGGCACAAACTACGTCCATTCTCATCGAGAATGGCACAATCACCCAAATTGGTCAAATCAATCCCCCCACGGGCTGTAATACACTCGATGCTCAGGGCAGAATAGCCGCTCCGGGTTTTATCGATGTTCACATTCAGGGCGCTGGCGGGGCAGACGTACTCGATGCAACGCCAGAGGCGCTGAAAGCTATATCTCATACCTGTGCACGTTTTGGAGCCACCAGCTTTCTTGCCACGACTGTCTTCAAGCCGGCACAGAAAAACCAACACCTTACTGTATCCTCTGACCATGTTGGCCGGGACCTTGGAGGTGCGAATCTGCTCGGCATACATCTCGAAGGTCCATTTATCTCAATGCAAAAAAAAGGAATGATTCAACCTGATTGTATATGTCCGTCATCAATGCAAGTGCTTGATGAAATCCTGGATATTACAAACGGACAGCTCAAAATGATGACAATTGCACCAGAATTGCCAGAGTGCACTCAAATAATCAAACGTCTCATCGATTCCAGTGTTATTGCCTCTTTCGGACACTCCAGCGCAACCTATGAACAAACAATCGAGGGCTTTAACGCCGGTATCTCACACGTAACACACCTTTTTAATGCAATGCCATCGCTTCACCATCGCGCACCCGGCCCATTGGCTGCTATTTTCCAGACAAAACACATAACCGCACAGCTTATACCTGACGGCGTTCACATACATCCAGCGGTTCTTAAATTAGCATATGAGATACTCGGCCCGAATCGCACCATACCTATCACAGATGGCATGCAGGCCCTCGGCCTTGGCGACGGCCAATTCATATACAATGGTATCGAATACGAATCTAAAAACGGCACTGCAAGGTACAAAGACGGCACTCTTATAGGAACTGCACTCGGCCTAAGCCAGCTTCTCGAAAGACTCACAAGTTTTACTGGCTGCCCCTTTGAAACCGCAATCAAAACCATTACACAAAAAACTGCTGAACTATTAGGTATCGAAGACAGAAAAGGCTCAATTGCAAACGGAAAAGATGCCGACTTGGTTCTGCTCGACCGCAACTACTCAGTTCACACAACGATCGTTGCAGGCAAAGTAGTTTTTCCGAAATGAACTAATCTATATTGGATAAATCAAGCAATCCGGATGAACAAAAATGGGAGAGCCATTACATGCTCTCCCTTTTTTTATATGGCTCTTTCCTTTTCCATTTTTAGCCCTTGCTTACCCTGCCGTCATCTCCATCTGACATGTAATCAAAACCCACAAGATAGACAAAATAAGTCTAAACTAATATAGCCGATTTGGCCATTTCCAGAGCCACTAATTTACTACTCTTATTTGTTATAAATCGGCAGAATATGTTTTTAATCTTTAATTTTTAAACATTTGACATTCTCATTCTATAAACCGGTAAATCCTCTGAAAAACAGTTTGAACCAAACCTTTATAAGCAGTAAGATAAACCTATCAGCAATAAATAATTACGTTAAAACCTAAGGAGTTGTAATTATGGAACACAGCAAACAAGTATTACACTGGAACCTTAATTTAAGCAGTTTGGCCATCGGTTTTTTGTTGGCACTTTGCCTGCTGCTGGGCCTTGGCGCATCTAAGAATTATGACAATAACTCTCAACGATATCAATGTTGTGCAGCCGGGAATGAACCTCTCGCCGTATTCGTTATTGACACCGAAACCGGAAATACATGGAGACTTGGCCGAAATGACATGTATGACTTTGGAACTCCATCGGCACCCAAGTCTATCCGGCGAAGTATCAGACCGATGGTAGATTAGCTCACCGATTTACACTTTTTTTAGTCATTTGTAAAATCAGGATATAAATATGATTATAAAAACACTTGGCATTTCAACAAGCCCAAGGATTCACGGCAATAGCGATCTCCTCTTACGTGAAGCTCTTTTGGGCGCCGAATCTGCGGGTGCAAAAACCGAATATATTCATTTGCCCGATTATGATATCGCCCCGTGTATCGAATGCAATGCATGTTACTCAAGAGGCGATTGCAAGATTCAGGATGACTTCCAGCAACTTTTAAAGAAGATACTTGATGCCGACAGGCTTATATTCGCCACCCCTGTTTTTTTTATGACCGTCTGCGCCCAGGCAAAGATGCTTATTGATCGCAGCCAGTGTCTCTGGGCGTATAAATATGTGCTAAATAAACAACTCTTCAGTTCCGAACGCGACCGCCGTGCAATGGTCATCGCCGTGGGCGGCTCAAAGAGCAAAAAACAATTCGAGAGTATCCAATTAACGATGAAATCTTACTTTGATGTGCTTGATATCAATTATTCTACCAATTTATTTGCCAGCAAGGTTGATGATTTCGGCGAAATACACAAACATCCTACAGCGCTTAAGGAGGCGTTCCGCCTCGGTAAAAAGCTAATAGCCGCTGAGTCCCCGCCACCCCAGAAGCCAATTAACGTCGAATTACTCTAAGCTTTACCAATTCATAGTTTAACACTATTGGCAGCTATTCTTTGTCCTCTGGTTTAGCTATTTTGATAACGAAGAAATACACAATTGCTCCCAAACAATAAAAGCTCAGGGACAAAGCTATTGCAGCGGCCCAGATTAATTTATCGTACTCACCATCTTTAGTCAGCGGGTTATAAAACTTCGACGTCGGTCGTTTTAAACAATCGATGAGCATTATCAAAGAAAAAATCACACCCGCGACAGCTAATATGCCCCACATAGCATGAATCCCAAAAATCGGCCTTATCGGCCAGAATGGAAACCAACACCATCTAAACATAACAGGTACCTCCTAAAGCAATTCACAAACTCATATACTCGAAATTTAATTTTACACCCTTTCCTGCAAAATATTACTCAGGCAATATGCCAAGATTTGTTGTTATTCAGTCTTCGACGATAAGTATGAAGCAAGCCCAATAATCATAAGTGCTATCACAATCAGAGTTACACATATAACAACCGGCGTAGCGATGTTCAACTTCATCTCAATAAAGAAGGGTAAATATGCTGCTAAGAGAATGAAAATGATAAAGCCGATTGCCCGCCATGGATATGCAAAATTCATTGTCCAGCCCGTCCATTTAAATCGTTTCGGGACAACAAGCCGCGGGTCTTTTTTGCAGTAATAAATTGCACCTATGCGCCAGTTATTCTTGTCTTTCCAAAGGATTTCTAATTCTTCTTTTGTCATTATTATCCGTTAACTATGAATATTTTATCTTCGGCTATCTAACAAAGCAAACAATACTATAGCCATAATCGCAATTACCATCAAAGCAAAATAATTCGCTGTATGCTGTACCGCTACTTATTATCACTATCCGCTTGAAGCCAAATCAATTAGAAAAGGGGCCCATACTGAAACAAATCAGCATAGGCCCCGAATTTACGTCAAGATGCTATGTCAACTGCGTAATCTTAGTTTCTGCCTGAATTTTACGGCGCCGGTGCGTAAAGACGAATATCATCGAAGAACACCATACCTGAGCCACCGGCCCCCGGATTGGCTCTGTTGCCAAAACCAAGAGTAATAGTATCGACATTGCTAAGATTCACACCGAACACCTGAAGGTCGATAGTCCATTCGGTCCATTCATCAACCTGTGCTGCATTTGGATTACTATTATCGACACCTGCCGTACCATTTAGAACAACATACATTGGTTCGGCAGCGTTGGCAGCATCGCCCATATACCAGATTACCAGAGTGCTAACACCATTCTCTGTCCAGTCACGCGTTTCAGTCAATGTCAAGGTAGCCTCGGATTTTCCGACGGCATTATCATAAGAAAATGGCATCGACTGATTACTGCCGTGAACAATAGTCTGCTCGGCAAACGGGGGATTAGGATAACCAACGACAGAGCCATTTGTTGCCGGGTTATCAAATCCGTCCACCCAGGCAAGATATATTCTGTTGCTCCCGGGTTCATCTTCATTAAGGTCATTGTAGCTCTCAAAATCATCCACAATAAGGAAATTGGCTGTCGTAAAGTTCCAGAGGTTACCTTTCTGTATCGCAGCGCCATCTTCGACTTCATCAATACGCCAGTAATAAGTAGTATTCCACTCAAGTTTTCCAGGATCATAGCTTTCAGAATCCAGTTGCCTGCTACCCTTGTATTCGGGCGAACCGGTATCGGCGTTTTGAACAGCTTCTCCATCGGTGCCGAAATATACATCGTGTGAGGCGGCCGCCTCTCCTGCACTCCAGCTAAGAGTCTGTGTCTGCCTCACATCAATAGCACCGTTGGATGGATTCGCCTGGTTGGCCTTTACAGGAAGCGACAAAGCTGCTTGTGGGATAATCTGCTTTGGAGTGTGAAGGCTCGACCATCGAAGCTCTGCTGCTGCAACGCCGGCATTGTCATAATGTTCCATTACCAAGCTGTAGGTTTGTCCTGTAACTAAGTCAATATTGCCGCTGTTTTCAGTATTTGTGTGGTCGGTCCAGTTGTTAACAAGCTGCTTGCCATCAACCCACAAACGGACACCATCATCACTGTTTGTGTAGAATGTGTAGGTTTCGGTAAATGCCGCTTCCACCTCGCCTGTCCATCTAACCGAGAAGCTATCGGCCCCAACCGATTCATCGGGAGCATCAGCCCAGTTAAAGTTGATTTGAGGATCTATACGGCTCAGCACCTGACTGCCAAAATTTGTACCTTTGTAGTAGTCTCCTCGTACACCCCCGCCTTCACCTGCTGTTGTAAAGCTCCATACATCGCCTTTATGTGTGGTAACAGCATCAAACTCATCAATCCGCCAGTAGTAAATTTTACCTGGTTCAAGTGCGCTGGGAGCATACGTCGTAGGGCTTTGTGCGAGTCCACCGGTAGCATTGTTTACATCTTCAAAATTGTCTCCGAAATAAACTGTGTGTAATTTCGCTCCAAAACCCGCTGTCCAATTCACTTCTGCACCTGGGTCTATAAATTTGGCTCCATCAGCAGGAATTGGTTCATAGGCTGTCTTGGGAGGAACCAAAAAGCTCCAAACATCACCCTTCCAGGGACTATCAGGATTAGCTTCATTAATCCCATCTACCCGCCAGTAATATCTTGTACCCGGAACGAGGCCATCCGGATAGGCAAAACCCGGAAAACCAGCGACTAAAAATGTCGCAGTCTGATTGACAACAAATGTGCTTTCAGCACCAGCGTTCACATCTTCAAAATTGTCGCCGAAATATACATCTGATGAGGTAGCAAAAGGACCTGGTACCCAGCTAATATTCACCCACGTATCAGGATGAAGAGCTCCATTGGCCGGTGTGGGTCCCCAGGCATAGGGCCATGGTTCGAGATCCATAATATCCTGAATTTCTTCCTGCGACATCGGACGGTTGTAGATACGAACATCGTCCATCGCTCCTGGCAACATCCGGGCAAGTCCCCTCTCATCGTCCAGGCAACCCAAGGCAACTCCAAACATGTCACCGGGATTGAACTCACTGGTATCTGCTGCTGTATCAAACAGTTCCCCATTAATGTATAGTGCTATTGTATCCACCGACTTAACCATCGCTGCATGGTACCATGCTCCGTCGTCGTATGTTGTAGTGGTATAGATATTGGTACCTCCACCAGTACCCAATGGATATCTGTGTAAATAGCGCAAGGTACCATCTCCCTGCATCTCAAGTAGAATACCATGTGCAACTCCAACAGCATAAGCCGAAAAGATGTCCCTCTGACCCGAACCATTATCAACTCGGAACCAAAAAGCTATTGTGTAAACCGGAACTTGAAAAAGACCATCAATGAATACGTAATCATCAGTACCATCGAACAATAGTATACCTCTGTGATCGCCATCCTGGCCCCATGTCGGTTCACCAAAAAAAGTCCCATCGACGCTTTTCCCACTGGTGTCCTTGGCGACTTGGCCGGAACCTTCGTCAAATGACCACCAGCCAACAAGACTTGGATCGATATTTTGAGCTGTACTTGTTCCTGCTAAAGACAATACCAAAACAAAAGAAGCCAAATAAAACAATCTCTTGTACATAATACTCCTCCTCTAAATAAAATATGTTTTTAATTAAGCTGTGAAATGACGATTGCGAAGTAAGATTTTTGAATATAACTACCTACCCCACATTAATAGCATCCTCCTCGATAGAAATAGATCAAGTATAAAATTTATCAGTAAGCAAGAATATGCTTCTTACCATCAATTCATCCATACGTATCTTATTTAATTTATACCAGATTTGCTATTTTCCTGTCAAGATATTTATTTTTTGTATGTTCCTGGTTTAATCCTCAATTCCATGTCTGGTTGGACTATACGAAATTTAATTTGAACTCATTTATGAGGAAAATATCCTAAAAGTTTAGCTCAAAAATAAACAAAGAACAGCCGATAATATATGCGTATCTGTAGCATATCTTAATGAAGAAAAAAGTTTTTTCAAAAAAACAGTATTTTGCCCAAATATACTAAACTATCCAATTTAACATTGACGATAGAACTTATCATTGATGGATTTTTGTTTTAATGGAGAATAGAAATATGGAGACAATGGAAACATTAGTTGAACAGCGTAAAGATAGCCGGAATACTGTTTCCTGGCCTATTAGTGTTTGGATGCCGGAAGCTAACAGGTTTTTTAATGGCCGAAGCTGTAATATTAGCAAAACAGGAGTTTATATTACGCTTCCAGTAACGGCGCCTGTCAGACCTGGTCATGTTGTAGAACTTAATTTTCCGAGAACAGAAATACTGGCCAAAGAAAAAGGGCAATTTGCCCGCATCAAAAGCGGTAAAGTTGTCAGAGTTGATCGCACGAATCTGCTCGAAAGTGCTGAGATTGGGGTTGGTATAGCCTTTCAGTAGATAAAAATTTACAGCCTGATTGGAAGATATTGCGGAGAGATTGTGGCTGTCGGAGATACGGGGCAGTGAAAAAGTCAAGATTGATGACTGAGAGGAGTCATCAATCTTTTTTTTATCCCCAAGCATCTACACAGAGACAGAAACACTCAACATACACGGCAATAGTGGCAATCCCGGTACAACAGACAACAGAAGATTCCATAGATTTGCTTATGATTTAAACACTGAGTAATTTGAAGATATTACTCTTTTTATATAGTCATCACACCCAGTAGTATTGTTGATCGATATTACAAATCCGTATCAATTCAAATCTTATACTAATTCGACACAGGCCTTTTTTCTAATTGATTATTATTGTCGGTAGATTGTTTCGTTGAAGATAGAAAATCTTGCCATTCGGTTTGTCATAGTGTATTTTATGGCACCTATGCAAACAAAAATTATAAAACTCGACAGTACAAATGTTGATTTATCGAAAATCAAGGAAGCAGCGCTTGTAGTTGATAACGGCGGGCTTGTTGCTTTTCCGACCGAAACAGTCTATGGAATTGCCTGCCGAGTAAGAACTGATTCATTAGCAAAAATTAACGATATTAAAGACAGAGATCTTTCAAAATACTACACATTACATATCGGCCAAAAAAATGAATTATCCAAATACGTGCCAACCATCAATCTAAGAGCTAAAAAACTAATCAACAACGTATGGCCCGGCCCATTAACTTTAGTATTCGAATTAGACTCTACTGATATCAACAAACAACGAAATATTATCGAAAAAGAATTTTTCAAAAACTTGTATAAACATAATTCCATAGGCATTCGCTGTCCGGACAATCCAATAGCCGCAATGTTGCTTCAAGAAACAATCAATCCTGTTATTGCACCAAGCGCAAATATAGCAGGTCAACCGCCTGCTGTTGATGCCAAACAGGTTCTTGCTCAGTTATCAGGTAAAATTGAGATGCTAATAGATGCTGGGGAGTGTAAATATAAAAAAAGCAGCGCCGTTGTTAAAATAGGCAAGAATGGCGTTGAGATTTTAAGACTTGGTATATATTCTCAAGCTCAGTTAGATGCAATGTCAACAGTGAATTTTTTATTCGTTTGCACCGGTAACACATGTCGAAGTCCAATGGCTGAGGGAATATTTCGAAAATATTTGGCAGAAAAACTTCAATGCAAGGTTGACCAATTGGATCAAGTAGGTTATAAGATAAGTTCCGGCGGAGTTATGGATACGAGTGGTTTTCCAGTAAGCGCCGGATCGTTAGCAGCTTGTGCAGCCAAAGGAATAGATTTAACTGCTCACAGGAACAAAGGATTGTCCAAAGAGCTTATCGAAGAGAGTGACTTTATATTCGCAATGGAGCCAATACACCAGGAGAGAATTATTGCTCTTAGTCATGAGGCTGTGGATAAGTGTTTTTTATTGGCAGGAAGTAAAGGCATTGCCGACCCAATAGGTGGCCCACAGGAGTTATACAATAATTGTGCTGATATGATAGAAGCAGCCGTCAAGAGAAGGATTAGTGAGCTTGTGATATGAAAATAGCAGTTGGAAGTGATCATCGAGGTTTCGAAGCGAAACAACAAATTAAAGCCATAGCAGCCGAACTGGGCCATGAGTGCATTGATGTTGGTACTATTAACAGCAACCCTGTTGATTACCCCGATCCGGCATATCTTGCAGCCACGGCGGTATCCAAAAAACAAGCCGATAGAGCCATTTTAGTATGCGCAACAGGTATCGGAATGTGTATAGCAGCAAATAAGGTACATAAAATCAGAGCTGCACTGTGTCATGATGAGTTAAGTGCACAAATTTCACGTGACCACAACGACGCAAATGTCCTTTGCCTGTCAGGAGACCAGGTTGGAGAAGTATTATTACGCAAAATGGTGGAGGTCTGGCTTAATACCGAATTCAGCGGTGGAAGACACGAAAGAAGAGTTAAAAAAATAAAAGCCATCGAAGAAGGCAAAGACCCAAGGGAAATAAAAACGGCTAACGTATAGTAAAGAACATGTAGCGAGCAGATTTTTTATATTACGGTAACGTTAGGTAAATTCTTATATATATTTCATTTACAAAGGCTAATTTGTGGGGACATTTTATTCCTGAATATTTCAACGGACTTTGTGAATTTATAAATATAAAGGGTGGGCAAGGAGGCCTGCCCTTTTTGTTATGAAATCAAAAAATCCTTTTGGCTGCATCACCACCAGAATAAGAACTCAAATTAACCAACTCGAAATCTTTGTGATGCTCCATACACTTCTATTACAAAATCAACGGGGGTATCTTAATCTTAAGTTGATTCTGCAATTTATTTCTTAAGTTTTTTGCAACTTTTGGGAACTGCCTGATAACATTTTTTGTCTGTTCCGGATCACTTTTCAGGTCATAAAGGCAGGGCCCCTTACCGGGGCTTTTACCCCTAACGTTCTGAAAATAGTGCCAATTCAGATTGTGAATCGCTCCATATTTATTAAAAACAGTGTAAACGTTTTCATGAAGCGAGGGAATTTCTCCTGTTACCAGCGGCCACATATTTTGCCCATCCAAATTTTTATAATCATCAATCCCGAGCAGGGGAAGAAAAGTGGGCATAAAATCGACAGCACTTACAAGTGCGTCAACACGCTTTCCGGCAAACCTCTTATCCGGATGTTTCATAATTAACGGAATATGAGTAACGCAAGCATTAAGAAGAGCGGGGGTTTTTTGAACGCAACCTTCTTCCCCAAGATGAGTGCCGTGATCGGTCGAAAATACGATGATTGTATTTTCCATCAGTCCCAACTTTTCAACTCTTTTCAAGAGACGGCCGATACAATAATCACTAAATGTAACTTCGGCGGCATAAAGGTCCCTGATAACAGGTAAATCATCAGGGCGTATATCAGCGTTTCTGACCCCGTACCCAAATAAATATCTCTCATAAGGATATTCAGTGCGATACATTTTCTGAAATTTCAAAGGTGCATCCCACGGCTCATGAGGATCAAACATATCAATCCAGAGCATAAAAGGATTACCACCGGCATTTTGTTCGAGCCAATCCATTGCTGCCCTGCAGGACCGGGCACAGAAATAATCTTCCTGGCTTGTTCTATCCTGTGTATTCATCATGTACTGACGCATATTTGTGTCATAACTCTGGTTCCATAAATGTGCGGGCATATGTTTTTTAGGATCGAACTTTTCCTTAGGGCCGCTTTTCCATCTGTCCGTCTCCTGTCCGCGAATCCACTGCCATGAATCAAATCCGCGGTGAAAATTGTAATTCGCTTTGAAATGATGATAAGTATCAACAATAAAACCTGTTGTTACACCATGTTTTTGCAAAACTTCCGCAAAAGTAATATCACTGTCGGCAAGGGGCTGCCACTTTGCTTCTGGAAGTACGCTCTTGCCTGTGTGATACACCCTTCTGCAAGGAATGGTCGGCAGTCCTTCGGCAGTGGCGTCTGTAAATAAAACACTTTCTTTTGCCAGTTTGTCAAGATAAGGCGTTTTGATACGGGTACTGCCATAACAACCCAGATGGTCCGCCCGCCAGGTATCGGCGATTATTACAATCATATTAAGGCCATTAGGCTTAGAAGTCACTGGGATGCGGGGAGTCTGTTTTACGGAGCTTTTTATATCTCCTGTCCATACCGGCATCTTTGATTTATCTTCTTTTTTCTGTGCGCCAGTTGCAGCAACACTCATGGCTCCAATACCCGCTGCGGCCGCGATGAAATTTCTCCGAGTCAATAAGTTTTTTTGTTTCTTTGATAGGCAGGAAGATTGTTCCTCTTTCGAACTGTGTCGGTCGTCCACCATAATAGCTCTCCTTCCAGAAGCTGATAAAGTTAAGATATCTGCTTGAGAACTAATATTGCAAGGAAACATTAGCACGAAACACGCAACGATATTAGACCTTGGCGGGGATTCGTTTTCTTTTGGTTGAGATGTCTTCCAGAGCTTCTTTCACTCTATCTTTGCCAACCTGGGTCTTGCGGCGTAATTTCTCTGCAGGACTGATGCCTATAGATCGCAATTTTTTGTATCTATTATCAAGCAAATTATCAAGCTTTGTGCGTTTGAGGTCCCGCAATGTCTTTACAATATATCTCTCAACATTATAAACTGTATCGTGAAGATTACGATGTGCGCCACCAAGCGGCTCATTAATCACGGTGTCAACCAGCCCGAGCTTATACAAATCCTTACTCGTTAATTTAAGCGCCTCAGCAGCTTTCGGCGCCTGCGAGCCATCGCGCCACAAGATTGCAGCACAGCCTTCAGGTGATATTACAGAATAATATGCGAATTCAAGCATTGCCAACCTGTCACCTACGCCAATCCCAAGAGCACCACCTGAACCCCCTTCCCCAATTACAATACATATTATTGGCACCTTCAAGCGTGACATCTGATGCAGATTAACAGCTATTGCCTGAGCCTGACCACGTTCTTCAGCACCAATGCCCGGATATGCACCCGGTGTGTCAATGAGAGTGACGATAGGAATGCCAAACTTTTCAGCAAATTTCATTTTGGCCATTGCCTTGCGATATCCCTCAGGATTCGGGCTTCCGAAATTACAGGCAATCTTTTGCTTAGTGGTTTTGCCTTTATTTTGGCCGACAATCAATACCCTTTCCCTTCCAATGTGACCAAGACCAGTTACAATAGCTCGGTCGTCGCCAAAGCATCTGTCGCCGTGCAATTCGCGAAAATCCTTTACCATCAGGCTAAGGTAATCAGAAAGGACAGGCCTGTTCGGATGACGTGCCACCTGAACGGTTTGCCAGGCGGTGAGATTTGAATAGATTCGCTCCAGTTCGGTAACCTGCTGACGCTGGAGCAGGCGAATTTCGGCGGAATAATCAATGCCTTTGATTGAACCGATAAAATGGTTAGTATTTAAAAGTACTTTTTCAA
>CAZIAN010000004.1:0-3912 GCA_964537355.1 uncultured Pirellulales bacterium
TCAGCGTTGGCATGCTCGGGGGTGGTTTTCCAGGCGCTATTGCGCAATCCCCTTGCCGACCCATACATATTAGGGATATCGAGCGGAGCGGGTTTGGGGGTGATAATCGCAGTTATCAGTGGGCTCGACTGGATGCTTTGGGGACGCTCACCGATAGCTGTT
This sequence comes from uncultured Pirellulales bacterium, assembly GCA_964537355.1. GTDB lineage: Bacteria > Planctomycetota > Phycisphaerae > Sedimentisphaerales > Anaerobacaceae > NIOZ-UU13. Next base: position 163 of record CAZIAN010000004.1, read on the forward strand.
TTCGCATTTGCAGGGGCATTAGGAACAGTCTGGCTCGTTTGGTTAATCGGCCGCCTGACGGGAAAGTTTCACGTAACCGGCCTGCTGCTCGCGGGAGTTGTGGTCAACGCTTTCTTTTCGGCTGTTATTATGTTCCTGACATCAATCGCAAAAAGCCAACAGGTTTATTCAACGATATTCTGGCTGATGGGGAATATAACAGAGGAAGATTTTCTTGTACTGTGGCTCGGAGCCGGATTTGTAGTCACAGGGATATTAGCGTTATTCTACATAAGTCCACAGTTAAACGCCCTTAGCTTCGGCGAGGAAGATGCCAGAAGTATGGGCGTAAACATCGCCAGAACTCAGCTAATCGCTTTTGGGATTGCAGCGGCCATAACAGCCATCGCAGTCAGTCTGAGCGGGTTGATAGGATTTGTCGGTCTGCTCGTACCGCATGCAGTCCGGCTGATATTCGGCCCCGACCACCGTCAACTGCTCCCTCTAAGCGGTATCTTCGGGGCGATATTCCTGGTAATTGCTGATACACTGGCACGGGTTATTATCGCTCCAGCACAGTTGCCGGTCGGAGTGGTAACAGCCATCCTCGGCGGACCGTTTTTCCTGGTCCTTTTAGTCAAATACAGTAGAAAAGTTAGCTGGTTAACATGAACGCTATTATAGAGGTTAAAAATCTAAGCTTCGGTTATACACCGCAAAACACGATTTTGAAAGACATCAGCTTCGAAATCAAAGCGGGGACATTTCTGGCAATAGCCGGCCCCAATGGAGCCGGTAAGAGCACACTGCTTAACCTGCTGTGCGGAGCACTAAAACCAAAATCGGGAACCATAAAAATTGACGCGATACCAATAGAATCATACAACTGGGAAGCTCTTGCCGGAAAAGTGGCAGTCGTCAGGCAGGAATTTGTGCCGGTATTCGGCTTTTCTGTAATAGAAACGGTTCTAATGGCAAGAACGCCATATTTCGGAACATTCGGGTTCGAGAACAAAACAGACAAACAGATAGTTAACGAAGCGCTCGAAGCGACCGACACGGCTCAATTTGCCTCGCGTCCCCTTGGAAGCCTCAGCGGTGGTGAGCGGCAGCGTGTTTTTATAGCAAGGGCGCTTGCGGCGAACAGCCCTGTTTTGCTTTTAGACGAGCCTACGAGCTTTCTGGATTTGAAACATCAGGTTGGCATATATGACTTGCTCAAAAGCACACAACTGAAAAAAGGCAAGACGATTGTGGCTATAACACACGATATCAACATGGCAGCTCAATATTGTGACGAAATTTTACTTCTTGGCACCAATAGTAATTATCATATCGGCCAAACCAAAGATGTTTTTTCCCCGGAGCAAATAGAAAAGGTCTTCGGCGTTAGGACATTCGTAGGTAGTCTCGGCAGGGAAAAATTCTTTATTCCGCTGGGAAAATTTGCAAAAGACAGCGGTCAAATCACCGATAAACATATATAAAAACAATGGTCGGCTGACGTAACCACTTATTTATTAAGACGTTACGGCTTTTCGGGTGAATTATCTTGAACAATCTTATTGTGCTGGCTATACTTTTGCCGCTCGAACAGCAAACTTTTGATAAAACAAATACTATACATAATACATTTTAAGGTGTTATAATAAGATTTTGTAAAGACTGTAAAATTAGTAGTAAGAAAGGTAAAACACCAAGTGGCACAAAAACGCAAAAAAGCCTCAAGAGCAAAAGTGAGTTCTACACGGACAAAGAAACGCTCTTTGACTTCAGCCGAAATGAAGCATTTTAGGCAAATACTTTTGGAAAAACGCAGGGAAATCCTGAACAATGTAAATGGCATTGAAGGTGAAGCCCTGAAGAAATCCCGAATGGACGCAAGCGGTGACTTGTCAAGTATGCCAATCCATATGGCGGATATCGGAACCGATAACTACGAACAGGAATTTGCTTTGGGACTGATGGACAGTGAAAGGAAAATGCTCAGAGAAATCGACGAAGCACTCGAACGTATCGAAAATCAAACTTATGGCATCTGTGAAAGAACCGGCAAGTTGATACGAAAGGCCCGCCTTGAAGCTCAGCCATGGGCCAAGTACTGTGTCGAATATGCTCGAAAGCTGGAACAGGGCCTCGTGGAAGAACAATAGATTAACAATTTATATTAATATGAAACACAGATGTCCTGTCTGCAATAAAATTGTTCAAGGATCAATTCAAGAACACTCTAAAGAAGCCATGTTCTTTCCCTTCTGCTCCAAACGCTGCAAGTTTATTGATTTGGGCGAGTGGCTGGATTCCGAATATAAATTAGTTTCCGAACTACAACCACAAGATTCGGACGAACCATTCGGAACATCCACCGATGGCGCCTCTGGCAAGCACTAAACAACACAATAACAAAATCTTATAAAATCTATTGAAACCTACCGATAATACGTTATAAATATTTTCGGTTATTCTTCTTTAGACCAATATCGATTGTAACCTTGTGGGAAGGAAGCAAAATGGTCAGCGAAAATAATTCCTCAATAGTTTTTGAAGGACTTCTTTTTCCGAAAATATTCCGCACTTTCCGAATGGCTATTCAGCCAACCAAATTGATAATTATTTTCTCTGCACTGATCATTATATGCCTGGCCGGTTGGATTATGGACCGCAGTGAGACAGTAGTCGGCAAACGAAACACTAAGGGGAAAATAATAGAAACAGAGTTACAAATTTATATGGACAACCCAAGCCAAATAAAGGAATACATCGAAACAAACCGGAGAACAAGTCGTGGTACGGGAGTATTTTCCACACTTTGGCACTTCACGGCCGAAACATTCCAAGCTTCAGTAGATTCGGTATTTGAATTAGAAATCAAGGGTGTCGGGAAAAATGTCAAAGATTATTTCAAGGCGGCGGGATGGGCGTTAAGGCACCACTTTATTTATTGTATGGTCTTTTTTGTAATATACCTTGCTGTGATTTCCATTGCCGGGGGAGCTATCTGTCGAATCGCAGCACTTCAGTTTGCCCGTGGCGAAAAACCAGGCTTAACCGAAGCCCTGCGATTCAGTACACAAAGGTTCACAAGTTTTTTTCTCGCCCCTTTGACACCCATCGGCATAATCATCGTGCCAGTGATATTCATATTCATCCTCGGACTGATAGGCAATATTCCCTGGGCCGGTGAGCTGATAATAGGTATCTCAATGCCATTAGCTTTGATTGCAGGGGCGCTTATCACGGTCGTCTTATTCGGGATGTTCGCAGGATTCAACCTGATGTTCCCTGCTGTAGCATATGACGGCTCCGACTGTTTTGATTCGATAAGCCGCTCGTTTAGTTATGTCTATGCAAAACCCTGGCGAATGGGTTTTTACACAATAATAGCCGCTGTATATGGCGCCATTAGTTATACATTTGTCCGTCTCTTCGCATTTATACTACTGTTTGCTACACACCTTTTACTGGAACTTGGTATCTGGGTGGAAAACAGTAAAGAGGTCAATAAACTTACAGCAATCTGGCCAAAACCGACACTTACGAAACTGATTGACTATTCAGATATAGCAACGACCAATTGGTCCGAATCAATAGCGGCCTTTTTGGTGTACTTATTTTTGCTGGCCGTTGTGGGTTTAGTAGTTTCTTTCATAATAAGCTTTTATTTCTCTGCCAATACTATCATCTACTCGCTTATGCGCTATAAAGTTGATAATACTGCCTTGGAGGATATGTATACATATTTCGACGAAACAGAAATCGAGCCGGACACAA
>CAZIAN010000004.1:4012-17943 GCA_964537355.1 uncultured Pirellulales bacterium
AACATGAATTTTGAAAAACCCGGCTGGGTAGATATATATCCAACTTTGTTACTGTTTTTTCTTATTGTGAAGCTGCCTGTATTCGGATTTTTCAAGCAATATCGCGGTTGGTGGCGCTATGTTGGGATTTCCGATCTTCGCGGGATATTGTGGGCTTCATTCGTAAGTACATTAATTATCGTCTTTGTATGGTTTGTAACAGCCAACATCGAAGCCGTTCGCACAAATATACCACCGGACCTTCACAGACCAGCAGAAGGTGTATGTATAGCCGACATGTTTGCCACCATTGTGCTGCTAAGTGGATTACGGATAATAATACGCCTATACTATGAGGAGTTCCGAACTTCAGAAGCAGGCCGAATGAAACGCTTTCTTATAGTCGGCGCAGGCAATGCAGGCGAAGCACTGCTTCGAGAAATGCACCGTATGACCGTAGCCGAGTACGAAGTTGTCGGTTTTATTGATGATGATCCGGCTAAAAAAGGCACAAATATTCACGGAATACCGGTCCTTGGTATTGTTGAGCAACTGCCGGGAGTCTGTCAGGAGCGCAACATCGAAGAAATTGCCATCGCAATGCCCTCGGCAAGTCATCAACAGCTCAGACGCGTAATCCAGGTATGCGAAGGTACAAAGATTCGCTTCCGTACCGTACCGTCAATTACGGATATAGCCTCGGGCAAGTTTCGTGTCTCCCAGATTCGAGATGTTGATATTAATGATTTATTGGGGAGAGAAACCGTGCAGCTTGATCTGGACCTTATAGAAAACTTTGCATGGGACAAAATAATTATGGTTACCGGCGCCGGCGGTTCCATCGGTTCGGAAATGTGCAGACAACTATGTAATTTCAATCCGAAACTGCTTTTGCTTGTCGAGCAGGCGGAAAATCCACTATTCTATATAGAACGAGAATTGTGCACACAATTTCCCGCGGTCTCCATAAAAGCGATTATTTGCGACATTACCGACAGCGCCCGAGTGGACGAAATTTTCGAACATTATAAGCCGCAGGTCGTTATTCACGCCGCTGCCCATAAGCATGTACCTTTGATGGAGCTTAATGCCGGCGAAGCCATCAAGAACAATATTGTTGGTACACAAACCGTCGCCGATGCAGCAGATAATAACGAAACGACTAACTTTGTAATGATCAGCACCGACAAAGCCGTTAATCCAACCAGTATAATGGGCTCATCAAAGCGAATTGCAGAAATGTACATCCAGGATCTCAACAGAACCAGTAAAACTCACTTTGTAACTGTTCGCTTTGGTAACGTGCTTGGCTCTGACGGCTCAGTTGTACCTATCTTCAAAAAACAAATAGCCAGGGGCGGCCCGGTGACTGTGACACATCCAGAAATGAAACGCTATTTTATGACCATACCAGAGGCAAGCCAGCTCGTGCTTCAGGCGGCGACAATGGGAAAAGGCGGGGAAATCTTTGTCCTTGATATGGGCGAGCCGGTGAAGATCATAGAACTGGCGAGGGAACTTATTACGCTCAGCGGCTTCAGGCCCGAAGAAGATATTGAAATCACTATCACTAAACCCAGACCAGGCGAGAAGCTCTTTGAGGAACTACGAATAGAAGGCGAAGACATGCAGCGTACGAGGCATCCCAAAATCAGCATATGGAATAATATTCCGATGGACCGTGATAGGCTTTGGGCAGGTATAAACGAACTGATAAATATCGCCAAAGCACAAAACCACAGCCAAATAGTTCAAAAAATCAAGGAACTCATACCGGAATATATTGGCCGGACTACTACCTCCACAGAACCCGCCAATACTTAAGAACACCCCTCACAAGAAAGCTAACAACTTGTACTCTTATGCACTTACATTCTAACTATGGTATCCTCTTGTCGGTCAGTTTGCTGGGCCTATCAAGCAGCATAAACGAATCTAAATCTTCCATCATCCCATTATTGTTAAGGCGAAGAACTCGTTTATGCCTTCTGTGCCCTTCGGCCGCTGTTTCACCCATCTGATCATAAGACCTGCATCCTAAAGGCACTAAAAACAAAGCACATAGAATAACAACTTGTATTACCTTCCACGCAGAAACGCTTTTCATCATAATTCCCTCTTTGAAATCCTACATCTTGGCTACAGTTATCGGGCGGGTCTTATTTATAAGCCAGCCTGTGTCTTTATTATTTAAGGGGTCAAAAACACACCCCTAACTGTTTCTATTATAACAGCCGCCAATGCCGTTGTCAAGCCCATTGCCAATTTCCTGCCTCTATATCATGCAATATTTCCCACTTGTAGTATTTCCAACGAGATTTTATGCCTTATTTTCTAATCCAACCAATATAAAAATGCCACTTTGCACGGAAAATAATCACCCCTGGAAATACCAGAAAAAGTCTTATTCTGGCCCACAAAATGGCTTTTATTCTGAAATTGCACCTCTTATATGCCGATAATCTCCATAATCAAGAGGAATATGAATAAGACTGGACGAAAACGGAAAAGAACGACTCGAAAGCTCACTATTATCGGCAAGAACTATGAGACTAAAGAACGTCTCTCACAAGTGAGCTTGACTATACTTGAATAACAATAAACTTGTTATGAACGAGCAGGGGACACACAGCTATGGCAGATTACAAACTTAGCAACCAAATGTAAAAAAGCAATAATACGAAGAACAAGACAATGACAGCCAAGAAACACACAACAAAGTCCGCTTTAGATGAAATGGCCAAAGAACAAACGCATGAGTTGGAAAAGGCTAATGAAAAGCTCCAACTGGAAATGACCCAGCATAAACGAGTGGAGGAAACACTTGAGCATAAGGAAAACCTGTTGCAGATGATTATAAGTACAACCGGTGAGGCGATGATATTAATCGGAAATGATGGATTAATAATCCTGTTTAATCCAGCGGCAGAAGAGATGTTTGGTTATAAGAAAGAAGATATGCTCGGTCAACCTCTCGACCGTCTGATGCCCGAGCAATACAGGCACCATCATAGTCAATATTTACAAAGCTATTTCGCCACAGGAAAGCCCGACGGGATAATCGGCAGTACAGTCGAGCTGCCAGCCTTACGAAGTAACGGGCATATATTCCCGATGGAAATGTCTCTTTCGGCCGGCTCACTCGGCGACAAACAGTTTGTAATTGCTGTCGCCCGGGACATCACTGAACGCAAACAAACCGAGAACTGCCAGGAAGAACTGCTCAAAAAAGTGGATAATATTAACAAAGAACTAAAAGATTTCGTATCTATAGTTTCGCATGATTTGAAAGCACCACTGCGTGGGATTAAGACCTTAGCCAACTGGATATTATCCGACTATTCGGACAGGCTTGATGAGCAGGCCAAAGAACATATAAATTTGCTTCTGGAACGTGTCGAGCGAATGTACAACCTGATTGAAGGCGCCCTTCAATATTCAAGAGCCGGCCGGGCAGAAGAAAAACAGGCTCAGGTCGATCTTAATAACTTTGTCCCGGAAATTATCAATATGGTCGCCCCGCCGGACAACATTACAGTTACAATCGAAAACGAACTGCCTGTTATTGAGTGTGAAGAAACTCACATTATGCAACTTCTCCAGAATCTGCTCAGTAACGCTATCAAGTATATGGACAAACCGCAAGGCTGGATAAAAGTCGGCTGTGTCGAACAGGACGGCTTCTGGAAATTCAGTGTCACCGATAATGGTCCCGGCATAGAAGAAAAACATTTCGAAAGAATCTTCAAAATATTCCAGGCATTGCCGACCTCTCCTGATTTCGAAGGGACAGGCGTCGGGCTTACCGTGGCAAAAAAAATTGTAGAATTATATGAAGGCAGAATCTGGGTCGAATCAAAAATCGGCAAAGGAAGCACATTCTTCTTTACATTGCCAAAACAGAAAATGGAAGCCAAGAAATGAGAAGCTCCAAACCAATATTGCTCGTTGAAGATGACAATGTGGATGTCATGACTGTCAAACGTGCGCTAAAAGATCTGAATATTAAAAAACGGTTGGTTAATACAGCCAATGGTGAAAAAGCCCTTGAGTATCTAAAAAACAACAGCAATAAAAAACCGTGTATCATCCTCCTGGATTTGAATATGCCGAAAATGAACGGCATCGAATTTCTACAAATCGTAAAAGCAGACGATACCCTGAAAAAGATACCTGTCATAGTCCTGACGACATCCAGCCAGGAGCAGGATATTGTCGAAAGCTTTAAGTTCAGCGTTGCCGGCTATATAGTAAAATCTGTTGATTATGCCGAGTTCACCGAAGCAATAAATACCATTAACCTGTATTGGACTTTAAGTAAACTGCCGTCGAATGGAGAGTAATATTATGGAAAACACAAGATATAAAGTTCTGTTCATCGAAGACAACCAGCTCGATCAGATGGCTTTTAAGCGGTTTGTGGACGAGAATAAAATCTCTTACGATTACACAATTGCCGGGTCTGTTAAAGAAGCCCTGCAAGCATTGAATTGTGACCAATTTGATATTGTAATTACCGACCACTCACTCGGGGACGGTACAGCTTTTGAAATCCTTAAGTCGGTTAAGAATATCCCCGTTATAGTCGTAACCGGAGCCGGAGATGAGGAAACAGCCATCAAAGCCTGGAAGGCCGGTGCTTATGATTATCTGATAAAAGACCTCGATCAAAACTATCTCAAAGCCATCACGATAACCGTTGAAAACGCCATAAGTCACAAGATGGCAGAAAAGAAACTCCAATTGCTCTCAGGCGCTGTTATGAGCACTGATGACAGTATCTATATCGCCGATATGCAGGGAAATATTACCTTTGTTAATAAGGCATTTTGCAAAACATACGGGTATAATGAAGATGAGATTATAGGTAAAAACAACACTATCCTCTGGTTAGGAAAACAGCAAACCGAAAATACCAGAAGTGTTTTCCAGACGCGAATGGTTGGAAGCTCATGGGAAGTTGGCTTCTACCACAAACGAAAAGACGACAGCGTATTTCCGATCTCTCTTTCCAGGTCAACCATTAAAGATTCGAACGGAAACGAAGTTGCGATTGTCGGCGTATCTCGCGACATATCCGAGCGAATACTTATAGAAGATGAACTCAGAACCGAGAATCAGAATTTAAAGAAACAAATCAAGGAACTTGAAGAAAGGCTCGGGATAGAACATAGCTGTACAGCCACCGATGCTTAGCACCTTGAGATATTCCAGTTTTGTAAGCGATATGACGGTTACAGAAAAAAAACGAGGAAACGAAAGAAACCTTTGAGCAAACACTTAAGGTGGCATAATGACAGAAAACATAAACAGTCTACAACATAGTGAATTGATCGAGAGCAAGATAAGACATAGCGGCACCAATTCTTTACCTTCCACATCCCGAAACTGGCTGGAAGTGGGTGATATAATGACTGAAGATATCGCTACGGTCTGCCCGGGAGCCTCCGTAGTTTCGGCCGCCAAGATCATGTCGGAAAAAAACATATCCTGCATCATTGTTTCAGATAATGGAAATATATCAGGAATAATTACGGAGACAGACCTTCTTAAAAAAGGCGTAGCAGGGGGAAATGATTTCCGTAAGATGGCTGTAGAGCAGATTATGTCGTCTCCTGTCCACAGCGTGCAATGCAATCTTTCGGTCTTAGAGACCGGGCAAATTATGGAAAACAAGAAAATCAGGCGACTTATCGTCCTGGAGAAGGAACGGTTGGTTGGCATCATAACACAAACCGATATTGTTCGAGTTCTGACATCTTACAGCACATGGAAAGACGTATCAGAAATTATGACCTCTGATGTTGCTGTTATTGCCAGTTCAGTAACTGTCAAAGAGGCTGTCGAGGTAATGGCTTCCGAAGATATATCATGTGTGGTCGCTATGGATAACAATGCCGTTGCGGGCATCTTTACCGAACGAGATCTTCTCAAAAGAGTAATTGCCATGAAACGAGACCCGGCTCAGACCATCTTGAAAAATGTAATGTCTTCTCCAGTTGTTAGCGTACCTGTCAACTACTCTATTCCAAGTGCCAGCAAAGCAATGGAAAAGATGAGAATTCGCAGGGTAGTTGTTATGGAGGATGAAATTCTACAAGGGGTGATAACTCAGACTGATATCCTCAAGGCCATGAAAAAAAAGCTTCAGGAGGAAGAGGAAAACTACTTCCATCTTCTGGGCAAGTCCGACAACTGCATTTTCGTCCTCGATTTGAATAATAATACAATCTATGTTAATCCCGCTTTACTGAAATTGCTGGAGGTAACCAATCCGGATGAGCTTATAAATAAGCCGTTCCTGCCGGAACAGTTCTGGGACAATCCCAAGGAGAGGTACCATATTCTGGAGCAGTTAAAGAAAGCAAGCGTCGAAGTCCACGACCTGACTATGAGAACCGCCAAGGGTAACAGGCTATTCGTTACTTTGTTTTCAACCCGGACCAAAAATATCAAAGGTCAAACCAGTGGAAGCCAGGGCGTTCTCTACGACATCACTGCAAAAAAGGAGCTGGCAAATCTCAGAGAAATGGAACAAAAATTGCGCAGAAGCGAAAACCTGTTGAGAGGAACTCTTGAGTCCACCGCAGATGGCATTCTGGTTATTGATGAAAAAGGCCGTATCAGCCACATAAATAACACATTTGTAAAGATTTGGAATGTTCCTGAAGAAATATATAAGCAGGAAAATGACCAGAAACTTTTTGAGCATATTGGCTGCTTTTTAGAGAATTCATCCGTTTTTCTTGATAAGCTGCGAGCTTCCTGTCCTGATAACCAGAGCAGTTCCGACATCCTGCATTTAAAGGAAGGAAAGATTTTGGAAGTATCTTCCCTGCCATTGATTCGAGAAGGAAGATTTGCAGGGCAAGTTTGGAGTTTTCACGATATCACTGAGCAAAAGCGAGCAGAAGAGGCGCTTCATAAAGCCCACGATGGGCTGGAAGTTCGGGTTGAACAGCGTACGGCAGAGTTGGCCAGAGCCAACAAAGTCCTGGAGTCCGAAATCACCGAGCGCAAGAATGCCGAGCAGGCTCTGGAATTGCTCAATAAAGATTTGGAATCTACTATCAGCGAATTACAGCGTACAAATAAGGAACTTCAGGAATTTGCATACATAACCGCCCATGATTTAAAGACACCTTTAAGAGGAATTGGAACCTTAGCAGACTGGCTATCGACAGATTATGCTGATAAGCTCGATGAAGAAGGCCAAGAGCATGTTAAGATGCTCGCCGAAAGAGCAAAGCGAGCTGACAAACTGGTCGATAGTATTCTCCGGTACTCCAACGCCGGACACGACAAAGAAGAACATGAACAGATGGATTTGAATACAGCACTACCTGAAATAATTTGTGAGATTGAACCACCTGGAAATATCGAAATAACTATCGAAAATAAACTGCCTGTCCTGATGTGCCAAAAAACACACATCAGTCAGATCTTCCAAAATATCATCAGCAATGCCATAAAATATATGGACAAAGAGAAAGGCCAAATCAAAGTTGGCTGTATTGATGACGGTGGTTTTTGGAAATTCAGTATCGCCGACAATGGTCCTGGAATTGACCATAAGTACTATAAAAAGATTTTCAAAATTTTCCAAACCCTTTCGCCGCCGGACGAAACTGACTCCACCGGTATTGGTCTTTCTGTCGCTAAAAAGCTCGTTAAGCTGAACGGCGGCAGAATCTGGGTCGAGTCAAATCATGGAGAAGGATGCACATTCTTCTTCACACTGCCAAAGTCAGATGTAAAGTGCAACAAGAGCCAGACATAGAAAAAAAAGATAGGATATTTTTTTAAGGTGTTACACAAGAGTATTAGCATTAGGTTTTTAGTTATAGTCGGCGTCATTGTGTCGTTGTTCTCCGGTTTTCTTCTCTATTGTTCCTGGTCTGATAATCATTCTCAGATGAATGAGTTATTAGCCAAACAGTCTGAGCTTGCGTTACAGTTTGACCTTGCTATTCGTGAGTATGTTGAAGAAACCATTCGGCCATTTGCTGAACAACATGTTGATCAAGATGAATTTATTCCTGAGACGATGTCCACATCTTTCGTTGCTCGCAGTATTTTCGAGAAAGTCCACAAGAAGTTTCCCGATTATGTTATCAAGTTTTCATCGGATGACCCGAGGAATCCGAATAACCAGGCCGGGCCTGAAGAACTCGAAATAATCCAATATTTCAAAGATAATCCCAAAGCCGAAGATTGGGCCGGACAAATTCATTTGAATGGCAAGCCACATCTGGTACAGTTCAGTGCAAGACGGATGAAAGAAAGTTGCCTTCGTTGCCATGGCGATCCCCGGGATGCCCCCCAGGCCCTATTGGAATTATACGGCAATAAAGCCGGTTTTCATCGCCCTGTAGGTGATGTTATTGCATTGGATACTGTTGCAATTCCGGTTGACAAATACAGATATGCCGCTTTTGCTCGTACAGTAAGACACTCTGCTGTTGTGTTAGTAGCTCTGGGTGTATTGCTGGTGGCAGTGTACTACACATTTCAGATATTAGTAACACGGAGGCTTGCGATAATTTCCAGACATTTTTCAAATGCCATCGGTAATGAAAACAAATCGACAATTACACCGATTAGCTATCACGTCAACGATGAAATTGGTGACCTGGTTCGGGCCTTTAACGAGATGGCAAGAGATTTAGAAAAAAAGACCACATCTGTGAAAAATCTTCACAAAGAAATCACCGAGCGCAAGAAGGCCGAATGCAAACAGGATGAACTGATCAAAAAAGTTGATACTATGAACAAAGAATTAAAGGATTTTGCATCTATAGTCTCACACGATTTGAAGGCGCCGCTGCGCGGAATTAAGACCTTAGCCAATTGGATATTATCAGACTGCGCAGATAAGCTCGGTGATGAGGCTAACGAACAACTGAATTTGCTTCTGGAGCGTGTCGAACGAATGTATAACCTGATTGAAGGTATTCTTCAATATTCCAGAGCAGGACGGGCAGAGGGAAAACGAGCACAGATTAATCTTAATGACTTTGTTCCGGAAATTATCAATATGGTCGTCCCTCCGGAAAACATCACAGTTGCAATCGAAGATGATCTGCCAGTCATCGAGTGTGAAGAGATTCACGTTATGCAGATATTCCAGAATCTGCTCAGTAACGCTATAAAATATATGGACAAACCACAGGGCAAAATACAAGTAGGCTGTGTCGAACAGGACGGCTTCTGGAAATTCAGTGTCGCCGATAATGGGCCCGGTATCGATGAAAAATATTTCGAAAGAATCTTCAAAATATTCCAGGCATTGCCGACCTCTCCTGATTTCACAGGGACCGGTGTTGGACTTACTGTAACAAAGAAACTCGTCGAATTATATAACGGTAGAATCTGGGTAGAATCAAAGGTTGGTAAAGGCAGCACTTTCTTCTTTACTTTCCTAAAACAGGAAATTGAGGTTTCCAATGATGAGAAACTCGAAGCTAATATCGCTTGTTGAAAATGATCATATAGTTATGATTACCCACATACATAAATTTAGGAAATTGATGCTTATAAACCAACCGGCCGGCACAGGCTAACATAATCAAGCAAAAACCCCCGCACCTATTATTATTTTCAGCCAATCCACAGTATATGCCAAATTACCTTAAATGGTTCCATATCGCTCCATACCATGAAAGCCCATTAAAATAAACAAAACGAAAATAAGATATAAATTGACAGCATAGTATGAAAGTTTTAATATATTTGTCGATATGTCGAGCGGTGCATATCCAAAGATGTTTTTATGGGTAAATACAAATGGACAAAAAAAAAGAATTATTGAACGCTATTCTCAAATTCACTAACAGCGGGCAAGCTTCAGAGAACAAAAATAGATTAACTTGCACCGAGGCCTTTGAGCTGGCTCAAAAATACAATGTGGAAATTATTGAAATAGGACGTATTTGCAACAAGCACAATATAAAAATCTGTAAATGCCAGCTCGGCTTTTTTAAATGACACTGCAGAGGCCAGAATGTGAAGAAGTTAAGAGCGAAATTTAAGCTCTGGCTCAGTACCAGAGACATTGAAGGTGTTTTCGGCGATGGCAAATGGCGGCTGCTTAAAGCCATCGAAAGCACAGGTTCGCTAACTAAAGCCAGCGAATCATTAAGGATAAGCTATCGAAAGGCATGGGGTGACCTTAAAAAGGCGCAGGAAGCTTTAAATGAGCCCTTAGTCGAAAAACATCGAGGCGGCATTCAAGGCGGCCAAAGCGCTCTAACCAAACAAGGGAAAAAATGGCTCAAGGCTTACACGGGATTCCACAGCGACATCGAAAAAGCCGTTGATAAGGCTTATGAACAACATATAAGGAAAATTGCAGAATGAGCAGGACGGCAAAAATCGTACTAACTCTTGCAGCTTTGAGTTCTCTTGGCCTGGTATGGCTCATTGCTCAAGATTCGTCGCCTTCAAACCATTCGGGACACGAGTCTGAGCAGCTAATCATCTTTCACGCAGGCAGTCTCGCGGTTCCTTTTAAAGAGATATCGGAAGAATTTAAAGTTAAGCACCCTGGCACTAAAATTATTCTTGAAGCGGCAGGCAGTCGAATATGCGCGCGAAAAATTGCGGACTTAAAAAGGCCCTGTGACGTTATGGCTTCAGCGGACTATACAGTAATTGACAATCTGCTGATTCCCGAACATACCGACTGGAATATAAAATTTGCAAGCAATGAAATGGTAATCGTTTATGTCGAGGATTCAAAGCGGGCAAATAACATCAATGAAGAAAATTGGTTCGATATTCTGCTTCAAAAAGATGTTGCTTTCGGCAGGTCCGACCCAAATTCAGATCCCTGCGGCTACCGAGCACTGCTTGTAACGATTCTTGCTGAAAAATACTATAACAAGCCTGGCCTTGTTGAAGCAATTAAGTCAAAGGACCAACAATACATTCGCCCAAAGGAAGTTGATTTATTGGCACTTCTGGAAACGGGTGTGATTGATTATATATTCTTATATAGAAGCGTAGCTGTGCAACACAACCTTAAATATTTAGTGCTGCCCGACGAAATAAATCTAAAGCAAGCGGATTTGTCCGATTTGTACAAAAGCGCTTCCGTTAGTTTAACCGGCAAACAGCCCGGTACATTCATTACTAAAGCAGGTGAGCCAATAATATACGGCGTTACAATACCCAAAAATGCACCAAACCGTAAGCTTGCGATGGCCTTTTTAACCTTTCTGCTCGAAACCGATTCGGGCGGCGCTATTCTCGAAAAGAACGGACAAAATTTTGTGGTCCCTTCAACGACCGACACTTTCGATAAACTGCCGGAATCTTTGAAAATCTTCGCTCTTCCGGAAAGCGTGAAATGAAAACTGAAATATTAAGCAGAAAATACGAGCCTCTTTCACTGTTATTTGCAGCACTTGGCGGTGTTGTGCTGCTTTTTATTATCGCTCCATTGGTAAGTATGTTTATAAATTGTTCACTGTCGGAGCTTGCAGAGACAGCAAAAGACCAGGAAGTTCGAAGCAGTATCTGGCTTACGTTGTGGACGTCGATGGCCGCAACAGCATTATTTGCCATCGCTGCTATCCCTTTTTCCTACCTCCTGGCACGAAAGGATTTTCCCCTGAAGGGTCTTATTTCCGGCATAATCGATGTTCCTATCGTCATACCACATCCCGTGGCGGGGATAGCTTTGCTGTGTGTTGTTTCCCGCGGCACTTTCCTTGGACAAGTAGCAGATACAATGGGCTTCAGCTTTGTCGGAAGCAGTGTGGGTATCATGCTGGCAATGGCATTTGTCAGCATCCCTTTTCTCGTCAATTCTGCCCGGGACGGATTTGCTGCTGTCCCAGTTCGTCTTGAGAAGGCCGCTCTAAGTCTCGGTGCAAGCCCTTTGAGGGTATTTTTCACCGTCTCGGTTCCATTGGCATCAAGATCAATCGTCTCGGGTTTGATTTTAATGTGGGCACGGGGGATGAGCGAGTTTGGCGCCGTCCTGATTATCGCCTATCATCCGATGATTACGCCTGTATTGATACATGAACGCTTAGGAGCTTTTGGTTTAAAATACGCCCGGCCGGTGGCCGTTCTTTTTGTTTCAGTATGCCTCATATTTTTCATAATATTACGGCTTTTAGTAAGAGGTAAAGATGCTGCTCACCGTTAGGAATATTTCAAAGGCATTTACCGGCTTCGAGATAAAGGATGTTTCTTTCGATGTCCAGCCGAACTGGTATTTTGTTCTGCTCGGCGCTTCAGGTGTCGGAAAAAGTTTACTACTCGAGATTATAGCAGGTCTTACTCGCCCGGACGCCGGACAAATATTTCTAAATGGAAAAGAAATCACCCATGAAAAAATTCAGAAGCGTAAAATCGGTCTGGTATTTCAGCACAACACGTTATTCCCGCATATGACGGTTTATGATAACATCGCATATCCACTTCGCAGCGGATATACAAAATCTCAAATCTCAAAGCGAGTAACCCAGCTCGCAGAAGATTTCGGAGTCACCGACCTATTCAATCGCAAATCCCAAATGCTGTCAGGCGGAGAATCCCAGCGGGTCTCTCTTGCCAGAACAGTGGCTAGTGAGCCGGATTGCCTGCTTTTGGATGAACCGATATGCTCACTTGATGCTACATCCCGACCTCAAATACGTGCACTTTTACGAAGAATTAATGCCAACGGACAAACTGTAATACACGTAACACATGATTATACCGAAGCAGTTTCCTTAGGCACTCACATCGCCGTTATGGAAAGAGGAATAATTGCACAGACAGGAAAAGTTGAGGATATTTTTCAGCACCCCAAATCTGAATTCATCGCCCGATTTATCGGCATTAGAAATTTTTTTAAGGGTCATCTGGAACAACCACACCATCAGTCAGGCCTAAAACAGTTTAGAACAGGTAGCCTTGATTTTTCAGTCTTAACCGACCGACCCACAGGTAAGGGTTTTGTTTGTATTCGAAGTGAGGATGTTACGATTCGCATTCCTGATTCAATGGCAAGCACAACAAGCGCCCGTAATAACTTTGAAGGAACAATTGTGGATATTGTACGGGCAGGCCCTGGAGTAGAAGTCATAGTTGACATTAATACAGATAAATCAAAACTGATAAACAAAGCGAACAGCACTCCATTGGAAGTTGCTGCACTGATAAGTAACGAATCCGTAAAAACACTGAATCTGCATTGCGGAAAAAGAGTGATTTTAAGTTTCAAGGCCTCCGCTGTTAAATATGTTGAAGAATAAGATGTTCAAGCTCGATGGAATGTTGATGATAGGCTCTGCAGGAAGCAATGTCGGCAAGACAGAGCTTGCCTGCGCAATTCTGGGAAAATTCAGTAGAAACTGTGATGTTATTGGAATAAAGGTTACTACTATAAAGGACAAAGAAGGTCGATGCCCCCGAGGCGGAGAGGGTTGCGGTGTCTGTTCTTCTTTGGAAGGTGTTTATAGCATTGTCGAAGAGCTTGACAGTAGTTCCGAAAAAGACACGGCAAGACTTCTGGCTGCCGGGGCAAGCCGGGTTTTCTGGTTGCGGATTCGAGAAGAACACCTTCTCGAAGGGATAACCGCATTATTGGATGTCATCGGTCACAATGCTGTTTCAATTTGTGAATCAAATTCGCTTAGGCAAGTGGTTAAGCCGGGTCTTTTTCTGATGGTTGGAAGCCACGAAATGAAAAACTGGAAAAGCTCAGCTGAAAACGTAAAAAAATATGCAGACCGAATTGTGATTTCTGACGGCAGCAGTTTTGATTTTGATCCAAACAGGATAAAGTTTATAAATGGTAAATGGATAATAAACCTGCCGGCAACAGCAATAATTATGGCCGGCGGAGAAAGCAGCCGAATGGGTATCGACAAGAGTATGTTGTCGATTAAGGGACAATCTATTATTGAGGTAATATGCGAGCAGCTTCGCGGCTCTTTCGATGAGATACTGATAAG
>CAZIAN010000004.1:18043-33294 GCA_964537355.1 uncultured Pirellulales bacterium
ATTTCAAAAAAAGCTGCGTTGAAGTAAAAGCCATACATAAATGAAATACGAATAGAGGTACAATGAACAATGGCTCACGAAGGTCTTTGGGAACAACTTGAAAAACTCGACGGCACCGAAACGGCACAACGGGCAAAGTGCGAGTATCTCGACAGCCCGGCGCGTTACACAATTACCCTGCTGAATACCGAGTATGTGGTCAATCTTTCGGACAGGAAAATCTTTTCCATCCGGTCCGATTCTCAGCAGGAAGAGGCTAAGTTTCTCGAACAGCTTTGCATCCTTGCGTATTTAATCAATGCCAGGGATTTACCACCAGCCAACAAGCTTGTCGCCGGTAACACTTTACCAGGCGGACAGTTCTTTTTCAGAGGCCAGCACGGCCTACCCACCCAAAAATTAGAAGAAGCCTTCGGTAACAATCCCAGAGTTTTACATCAGGCTTCGGAACAGCTTGACGCCGAACAATGTGAATTCGGCGACGTATCAATTAGCGTATATATGTTACCTCGCTTGCCATTGACCATAGTGATTTGGGGCCGCGATGAGGAATTCGAAGCCAGAGCTTCTATTCTATTCGACCAGACCGCAGCTTCTCAACTGCCCTTAGACGCCTTGTTGGCAGCCGTAAATCTGACCGTTGGGGCATTGTTGAAAAACGTTTCTGAGAGTGGTTAAAAAGTAATCAAAATTTAGTAAACAGCTAAATACCGGTAATCTATTATCATCTGCAAATATTACAACGTAAATGCTTGACAGCATCTGACAAAGCTGTTAGGTTATTGGCTTATTAATTGTGTTGGATGTATTTTCTCAGATATGGGAGTTCAAGCGGCCAATAAAAAGGCCGTTATTATATTTGTAATGCAGGGTTTAAAAATAGCAATTGGCGGTAAAGGGGGTGTTGGAAAGACCACAGTCTGTGCGATCTGGGCACAATTATTCGCCAAAAGCGGATTTGATGTTCTCGTAATCGACGCCGACCCTAATACTACCCTTGCCTCAGCCTTTGGCGTAGCCTCAGAACAATGCCCGGAGCCGCTTACCAGGATGAAACAGCTAATCGCAGAGCGTACCGGTACCGGCAAAGATATGGTGGGCACATACTTCAAGATGAATCCCAAAGTCAGCGACCTGCCGGAAAAATACTCACTTGATATTAATGGCTTGAAACTTCTGGTCTTGGGAGCAATAACTCAGGGTGGTGCAGGATGTGCCTGTCCGGAAGGGGCATTCTTAAAAGCACTGCTGACGCATACTATTTTACAACGTAAGGAACTTGTTCTTGTTGATTTGGCCGCGGGCGTTGAATTTCTGGGCAGAGCAAGTGTACAAGGTATTGACGCTTTTATATCCATTGTTGAGCCCGGAGGCAGAAGTATCGAAACAGCCAACAATATCAACAAAATGGCCAAAGATTTAGGTATTACTTGTGTTGGCACAATTGCCAATAAGATTACAGAACCCGCTCAGGTAGAGATAATCAAATCTCAATTGAAAGATACAGCGCTGCTGGGAATTCTTAAGTACAGCCGCTCTCTACAGGAAGCCGATCTCAGACGCACAGCCGTATTTGGCGCTGACACTGAAGCTACAGAGCAACTGAAACAGGCTAAGGATAAATTAGTGGAACTTATTTCCGAATCTTCTTCAAAGGCCAAAAAACAATAATTGACAATGCGAGGATTTTCCATTATGTAAACAGTTCCCCATTTTGGGACGTAATACAAAATGGTTACTGATATTAAACTTTAGAATAGAGGTATATTTATGGATCCAAAAGAACGAAGTATTGATAAAGCATCACAGGAAATGATAGCCCGTATGGCCGAAGCAGGTCAGCAGAATGCATGGGACAGGCTCGATGCTCAATCACCACAGTGTGGTTTCGGAAGACAGGGGATATGCTGCCGTATCTGCACTATGGGACCGTGCCGAATTACAAAGAAGGCACCTTTTGGTGTTTGCGGTGCAGATGCTGACACTATCGTAGCACGAAATTTCCTAAGAGCAGTTGCCGTAGGAGTCAGTGCCCACAGCGATCATGGCAGGACGGTAGCCGAAGTGTTCATCGAAACTACCAAGGGCAACGCCAAAGATTACCAAATTAAAGACACCACGAAACTATACAAACTGGCCGAGCATCTGGGAGTGAAAATCAAAGACCGTTCGGTAAACGAGATTGCGTCAGATGTCGGTGAAATAGCGCTTGCTGAATTCGGCAAGCCTAAAGGATCCCAGTTTATGGCCAAGCGAGCCCCGGGGCCACGACAGGACATCTGGGCAAAGCTTAATATTACCCCTCGAGCTATTGACCGGGAGGTTGTCGAAGCGCTACACAGAACTCATATGGGTGTGGATCAGAATTATAAGAACATCCTTATGCACGCCAGCCGTGTAGCTCTTGCAGACGGATGGGGAGGTTCAATGCTGGCCACGGAACTACAGGATGTTCTCTTCGGCACCCCTTATCCAGGCCGGGGTGAAGTGAACATGGGCGTTCTGAAAAAAGATGAGGTAAATATTATTGTTCACGGGCACGAACCAATTCTCTCGGAAATGATAGCAGTAGCATCCCAGGATGAGGAACTTCTGGCTAAAGCCAAGAAGGCCGGAGCCAATGGAATAAACGTAGCAGGAACCTGCTGTACAGCCAACGAGCTGCTGATGCGTCACGGCATACCAATAGCAGGTAACTTTCTTAACCAGGAACTGGTTATTGCGACAGGTGCCATTGAAATGATGGCGGTTGATGTACAGTGTGTGATGCAGGGGTTGACACAGGTGGCGAAATGCTACCATACCAAGCTTGTTACTACTGCTGACAAGGCACAAATGCCGGATGTAGAACACGTCTCGATGGATGAACATAACGCGCTGGATAGTGCCAAAGAGCTTGTTAAGTCAGCTATTGACAACTTTAAGAATCGCGGAGAGGTTTACATCCCGAAAGAGAAGAACGCAGCAGTAGGCGGTTTCAGTTTCGAGTCGATAAACTATATGTTGGGTGGGCGTTTCCGCGCGAGTTTCAGGCCATTAAACGATAACATTATCAACGGTCGCATACGCGGTATTGTGGGTATCGTTGGTTGTACGAATCCTAAAGTACCACAGGATATGACTCATACTACCCTGACCCGCGAGTTGATTAAGAGGGATGTATTAGTGCTAACTACCGGTTGTGCTACCATTGCTTGTGGAAAACAGGGATTTACAAATCCCAAAATAGCTCTGGATTGGGCGGGGCCCGGCCTGAGAGAGGTGTGTGAGACAGTTGGTATCGCACCAGTGCTGGCTTGCGGCAGTTGCGTTGACAACACCAGGCTGTTAATCTCATGCGCTGAGCTTGTCCGTGAAGGCGGCCTGGGAGATGACCTCTCCGATTTGCCTATAGCAGGGGCGTGCCTTGAATCGGTCAGTGAAAAAGCTGTAGCCATCGGCCAATATTTTGTAGCCAGTGGTGCGTTGGTGGTTTTCGGAAAGGAATTTTTACCGATATCAGGCAGCAAAAACGTTTGCGATTACCTATTCGAAGGAATCGAAAAAGACCTTGGCGGACGCTGGGCCGTTGAATCCGACCCCGTAAAAGCCGCCGAAATGATAATCCAGCATATCGAAAGCAAACGCGATGCACTGGGTATCAACAAAGAGAAGGAACGCAAGCTCTATGATATGGCAGACCGCAGAGCTTTAACTGTAGAATAGAACCGTAAGAAAAGCAAAATGTAATACAGTATATTCAGAATATTAAATGCAAAGGATGGTTTCCTATGTCAAAGATCATCGCATCAGCAGCCATACGTGGCGCCCATAAAATAGCCAAAGAGGCAGAAGACATTTTAACAAAAGCAATCAAAGAAAAAGGTGAAGACTGCCGAGTAGAGTTTCCAAACACCGGCTACTATATGCCCATCATTTATTCTATGACAGGGATGGCGGTCGAAAAATTGTCCGATTTCAAAGAAGTAATGCAGGAGATTAAAGGTTTACTGCCCCCGCTTGTTAATGATGATGTGTGGGTGCCCTATCTGGGTCATGCCCTGGACGCCGGTATGGCAACACTTTTCGCAGAGGAGATGATCGAGGCCTGCAAGTATTTAATAGGGCCCAATCCGGTTGACGATATTTGGCTCGGAGCAGCCGACGACATAATCCTTCGCGAACGCGGCATACAGTTTGTGGATGGCACGGCGCCCGGATTTGCAGCTATAGTCGGTGCTGCACCAAACGTGGAAACAGCGGTTGAAATCGCCCGTAAACTACAGGAACGCTGTCTGTATGTCTTTATGTCTGCGCATAATAACGGCAGCACTTTCGCCGAGCAGCTTGTTGAAGGCGGCGTACAGTTGGGCTGGGAAACGCGACTGGTGCCTTTCGGACGGGAAATCACATCGGCAATATATTCTCTTGGTTTTGCGAGCCGGGCAGCCCTTAGCTTCGGAGGTGTTCAGGCGGGCGATTTCCGACGTAATCTGCTTTATAATAAAAACAGAATCTTCGCCTTTGTTATGGCTTTGGGTGAGGTCACCGACGAATGGTATGCCACCGCCGCCGGTGCAATTAACTATGGTTTCCCCGTTATTGCCGATTCCGACATTCCGGAAATTCTGCCCACCGGTGTATGCACTTATGAGCACGTCGTATCGAAAATCCCTTATGACCAGATAGTAGAAAAAGCGGTTGAAGTCCGGGGTCTTAAGGTGAAAATCACCGAAATACCAATTCCGGTTTCCGTCAGCCCAGCCTTCGAAGGTGAACGTATCCGCAAGGAAGAAATGCATTGTGAGTTCGGTGGCCAGAGAACACCAGCCTTCGAATGGCTTCGTATGCGGGATATCAGTGAGGTTGAAGATGCAAATGTTGAGGTGATAGGACCTGATTCGGATTCGCTTGAACCGGGCGGAAGGCTGCCGCTGGGTATCATAGTTGAGGTAGCCGGAAGAAAAATGCAGCCTGATTTCGAACCTGTGCTGGAGCGTCATATACACACATTTTTGAATGAGGCGCAGGGAATATGGCACATGGGACAGCGGGATATTAACTGGGTGCGAATCAGCATAAACGCGGCAAAGGCGGGTTTCAAACTCGAGCATATCGGCAAGCTGCTTCACGCCAAGTTCCACGACGAATATTCGAGCATTTTAGACAAAGTACAGGTCAAAATATACACCGACGAAAAGCAGGTGAACGAGCTTCGCCAGCAGGCCCAGGCCGTATATGCCGAGCGTGATGCGCGATTGGCAGGTATGCAGGACGAAGACATCGATACATTCTATTCCTGCACACTCTGTCAAAGTTTCGCTCCAAACCATGTTTGTGTGGTTTCGCCGGAGCGGCCCGGTTTGTGCGGCGCTTACAGTTGGCTGGATTGCCGGGCGGCATTCGAAATCACTCCCTCGGGACCCAATCAACCCATCTCAAAAGGCAATTGTATCGATCCGACCATCGGCCAGTGGGACAAAGTGAACGAATTTGTAATCAAAACCAGTGGCGGCAATATTGAGCGAATGAGCCAGTATAGTATGATTACCGATCCGATGACCTCCTGCGGCTGTTTCGAATGTATCGCCGCCGTACTGCCGTCAACAGGAGGAATAATGATTGTCAACAGAGAATATCCCGAGATGACACCCTGTGGAATGAAGTTTTCGACACTGGCCGGGACAGTTGGAGGTGGTCAGCAAACACCGGGCTTCATCGGTCATTCCAAGCATTATATCTGCTCAAAAAAATTCATCAATGCTGAAGGCGGGATTAAGCGGATTGTGTGGATGCCAAAAGCGCTCAAAGAAGAAATTAAGGATGCTGTCTCAGAAAGAATCAAAGAAACAGGATTGGATCCGGAAGAATTCCTCACCAAGATTGCTGACGAGACCACAGCCACAACCGAAGAAGAGGTCCTGGAATTTATCACTAAAAACGAGCATCCTGTAGCCACTTTAGAGCCTATGTTCTAACAAATGCCAAATATATCTCGTAAAGGAAGAGCGAAACGAAGGATACTAAATAACATATATAAAATGCGACTAAAGGAAAAATACTATGGCACTAACAGGATTGGACATATTCAAGCTGCTACCTAAAACCAATTGTAAAAAGTGCGGTATGCCTACTTGTCTGGCTTTTGCCATGGCGCTTGCTCAAAAACGCGCCAAACTCGAAGACTGCCCCGACGTTTCTGAAGAAGCCAAAGGAAAACTTGCCGCCGCATCGGCCCCGCCAATGCGAAAAATAGTGTTCGGTACTCAGGACAATCAGGTCCAGCTCGGACAGGAAACTGTAATGTTCCGGCACGAGGAAAAATTTTACAATCCGACTGCTCTGGCCGTAACCGTCTCGGACAAACTTACCGGGGAGGATTTAACCAAACGCATCGAAGCTGTAAATGCACTCCAGTTTGAGCGTATCGGTATCAAAATCGGAGTCAAGGCCATAGCTCTCGTTAATGAAAGCGGTTCTTCGGATTCTTTTGCACAGGCTGCCGCCACAGTGAAAGACGCCAGCAACCTTGCTTTAATCCTGGTAACCGATTCACCCGATGCAATGGCCGCAGCGGCAGCTAAAACTAAAGAATCTGTACCTTTACTTGCCTCGGCCACTCCGGATACAGCAGAAGAGATGGCAAAAGTAGCCAAGGAAAACGGTTGTCCAATCGTTGCAAAGGCCGACTCACTTGATGCTCTGGCCGGACTTACTGAAAAGATTAAGTCCTCAGGTGTAGAAGATATAGTATTAAACATCCAGAGCCCGAACCTGCAGAGTCAATTGGTTAATCTCTCAAAAATGCGGGCACTGGCCCTGAAAAAAGGGTTCAGACCTCTGGGTTATCCGTCAATATCCTTTGCAACTGACGGTGACACTGATACACAGGTGGCTTCAGCCATAAGTCTGATTTGTAAATACGCCGGCATAGTGGTACTCGACACTGTCGAACCGTATGCGATTTTGCCCATGCTGACCGCAGTGATGAACATTTATACCGACCCGCAGAAGCCAGTACAGGTAGAGCCCAAAATCTATCGCATCGGCGAACCTAATGAGAATTCACCGGTAATGTTTACTACGAACTTCTCACTGACATATTACACCGTAGAATCTGACGTCGAGTCCAGCAGAATACCAAGCTATATCCTCGTGGTTGACACCGAAGGCACAAGTGTCCTGACGGCTTATTCCGGGGACAAACTCAATGAAAAAACGGTAGCTGATGCCATGACCAAACACGGCGTGGAAAACCTTGTCAAGCACCGTAAGCTAATCATCCCCGGCTATGTCGCTGTAATGAGCGGCAAACTCGAAGAGGCCACAAACTGGGAGGTTATGGTCGGCCCAAGAGAATGTTCGATGCTGCCTAAATTTCTCCAGGAAGTCTGGAATTAAACTGGATGCTCGGTGCTCGATGCAAGATACTCAGAAAAAGAAAGATCGAGCATCGCTTGTCCGCCGTCGTTTCAGCGTCGGCGGAATTATAGATAATGGAAGAAAGCAAGAAGAAACAATACACAATCCGTTTTGAACCAAGCGGCTTGAAGATAAAAGTACCGTCCGGTGCCATTCTACTCGAAGCCGCCCACAAAGCCGGCATTTATTTAAGCAGCATCTGCGGCGGTGATGGATATTGCGGTAAATGCAAAGTGCTAATTGACGAGGGACAATTTCAAAGCAAACCAACTGCCTTACTTACCCCTGATGAGGTGCGGGAAAATGTCGTCCTCGCCTGTCAAACCAAAGTCCTTTCAGATATGACCATAACAGTCCCAAGGTCTCATACTTTGGAAACAAGTCAAATACTTATGGACTCGGATGCTCACAGATTCAGTGATCTGCCGTCAGACGTACGGGAAGGGATATTTGAGTTCGACCCTTTGGTTCGTAAAATCTGCGTTGAGATGTCACCGCCTACTGTACACGACCACACTGCAGACCACGAGCGTCTGTACCTGGCTATACGCGAACAGATTGATGCTCCTATAATGCAGACCGGTTTCCGTCTCCTTCAAAAACTATCCAGATTGCTGCAAAGTTGCGACTATAAGGTTACCGTAACGGTAGGTCGTCGGGGAGAAACAACCGAGGTTATCCAGGTCGAACCGGGTAATCACTGCGAAAGAAACTTTGCCGTTGCCGTTGACCTTGGTACGACTACCGTTGTTGCCCACCTTGTCGATCTGACAAAAGCTACTACAATAGATACCGAAGCAACATACAACAGCCAGATAAACTTCGGCGAAGATTATATTCGCCGAATCATTTACGCGGAAGAAAACGATGCTTTCGATGAAATGCAAAATCGTATCGTCAATGATGTAAACAATCTAATCGCAACACTGGCTACAAGACAGAAAATAGATTTACAGGAAGTAAACGCCATCGTTTGCGCCGGCAACACTGCAATGACGCATTTTTTGCTGAATCTTGATCCAACTCGAATCCGCAGAGAGCCGTATATCGCCTCAGCCGGCTTCATACCGGCGATTCGGGCCGCAGAAGCAGGTATCCAAATCAACAAACGGGGCCTGTTATACTGTCTGCCGGGTGTGGCCGCCTATATCGGCAGTGATATAGTAGCAGGCGTTCTGACTACGCGAATCTTTACCCAGAAAGGCATCTCGCTATTTATCGACATAGGAACAAACGGTGAAGTGGTTCTTGGCAACAAAGAATGGCTCACCTGCGCCTCAAGCTCGGCAGGCCCTGCATTTGAAGGAAGTGGAGTCAAGCACGGTATGAGGGCTGGAGGCGGCGCTATAGAAAAATTAACTATTCTCGACGATGGTTCCATAGAGCTTAAAATAATTGGGAAGAAACATCCGGTTGGCATCTGTGGATCGGGTCTTCTGGATACCCTTGCTGAATTATTTACTAAAGGAATCATAGATAGAACAGGACGATTCATAGATAATGGCCAGCCAAGGTTAACCGAAGGTGATGAGGGCCGGCAGTTCCTAATATCCGCAGCAGATAACGAACACCATGAAATAGTCATCACACAGCCGGACATCGACAATCTGATACGTTCCAAAGCCGGCGTTTTTGCCTCCATCAAAGTGCTTATGGAAGCAACACAAACAAAGACCGAAGACTTAGATGCGGTTTTCTTGGCCGGCGGATTCGGAAACTTTCTGAACATTCAGCAGGCGGTTAATATTGGAATGCTGCCGGATGTGCCGTTGGAGAAAATGCGCTTTGTGGGCAACACGTCCATCGCAGGCGCAAAGACGGTCCTGCTAAGCCGCAAGGCCCTTGAAACAGCAGAAAAAATCGCCGAAGGTATGACATATTTCGATTTGATGAGTCATCCGGGCTATATGGGTGAATTTACGAGAGCTAATTTCTTACCGCACACGGATTTATCATTGTTTCCATCGGTATCGACAGTAAAGTGTGAAATGTGAAGTTAAAAAAATATATTCGAGAAAGAACAAATGGCAACAACAATTGCAGTAAGTGGAAAGGGCGGCTCAGGCAAGACAACCTTAGCCGCTATGATTACAAGGTTCCTGCTTGAGCAGGCAAACAAAAAAAGGGTTCTTGTGGTGGATGCCGATCCAAACGCATGTGTGGGCCTGACCTTGGGAGTTCAGCCTGATGTAACCGTTGCGGACATCCGCGAAGAAACCCGGGCTAAATCACCGAGTAATACCGGCATGGACAAGTTACGTTCGGTTGAATACGGTATTCAGCAGGCGGTTACCGAGGCCAAAGGCTTCGACTTACTTACAATGGGCCGGCCGGAAGGACCAAGCTGTTACTGTGCCGTAAATAATATGCTTCGAAAGTTCCTGGACCAGCTAAGCTCGCAGTATGAGTTCGTGATTATTGACAACGAGGCGGGAATGGAGCATCTTTCCCGCAGAACTACCAATAATGTTGACCTGCTATGCATCGTAGCGGAACCAAACACCATCGGCACCCTAACCGCCCAGAGGATTTTTGATCTTTCGAAAAAATTACCTATCGCTGTAAAGAAAACAGGTGTCATTTGGAACAGAGCCGAGAACGATAAACAAATAGAAGGAATAGACAACTTCGGACATATACCTTATGATAAGTCAGTTTTTGATGCCTCAATGCAGGATAAGACAGTTTTTGACCTTGCAAATGACAGCCCAGCTTTTTCAATGGTGCGTAAAATACTCGAAGAGAAGATATGTTAGCTTTGGGCTCGCAGGCTACGAGCCCTGAACTATAAACGATAAACTATTATTGGAGGTCTTAAAATGCCAGTTCCTGAAATTGCAGAGAGTTTTACCGGCTCAGTAAACCGCCTGACGCTTGGCGCAAGCAAAGAAGACGGCGGCACTCGAACCTCAACGGTAACCATTGGTGGAGCGAAAAATGTTGTTTATGGCGGCTCTTCGGCTGATGCCGGTGAAAAACCGGTTATTGCTATGGACGTTCTGGACAGCAAGCCCGAGGATTGGCCCGATGTATTGCTCGAACCTTATAAAGACGTACTGGACAGTCCGGGTGACTGGGCTAAAAAGTGTGTAGAGGAATTTGGTGCAGAGTTAATTTGTATAAAATTCGAAGGTATTCATCCCGACAAGGGAGATAAAGATGCCGCCCACGCCATCAAGGTAACCGCGGAAGTCTTAAAAGCAGTTGGGGTACCACTTGTGCTCTGGGGTTGTGGAAATGATGAAAAAGACAACCAGGTTATGCCCAAAGTTAGCGGTGCGGCAAAAGGTGAAAAATGCCTCATCGGAACCGTTACAGAGGACAACTACAAATCCCTTACCGCGATTGCTTTAGCTGATGGCCATTATCTCATCACTCAGGCCCCACTGGATATCAACATTGCAAAGCAGATCAATATCTTAACTTCCGATATGGGCTTTCCTCTTGAACGAATAGTAACTTTCCAGTCAACCGGAGCGCTGGGGTATGGAATAGAATACGCCTATTCAATTCAGGAACGCCAGCGCATCGCGGCTCTAACCGGCGACAAGATGATGGCCATGCCGGTAATCTGTGACGTAGGGTATGAATCCTGGCGAGCCAAAGAAGCCAAAATAACAGATACACCAGAATGGGGACCACCTGAGGACCGGGGACCCATGTGGGAAGTGGCGACCGCCGTCTGCCTGCTGCAAGCAGGCGTTGATATAATTCGAATTCGCCATCCCAGAGCCGCCGCTGCAGTTAATAATTTCATTAATCAGGTCCGGCAAAATAAAAATTCATAGGGGCAACCACATAGAATTGCCCATACAAAGGAGAAAGGAAAAAAATACTATGATATTAATTGCAGAACGAATAAATGGGATGTTCACCGATGTCAAGCAGGCTATCGCAGATAAAAATAAGAAAGTCATCCAGGACTTAGCTCAAAAGCAGACTGATGCGGGTGCTTCATATCTGGATGTAAACGTAGGGACTGCCGCTGCGGACCAGGAAGGAACGATTCAGTGGCTGGTTGAGACCATTCAGGAAACTTGTTCTACACCACTGTGCCTCGATTCACAAAAACCTGATGTTATAGCCGCAGGATTAAAGGTCATTAATGTCGAGAATGGTGTCTTGCTGAATTCAACGCCTTTGAACAAGAAAAGTGACGAAGAAGTTTTTGATAAATATATCGAAATGGCAAATCAGGCAGGCCCGAAAGCTAATCTTATTGCACTTACCATGGACAAAAACGGCGTCCCCCAGGATACTGATACCCGCGTAGCCATAGCCGCAGAAATCGTATCAAAGGCCATGGAAAAAGGATTTGCTACCCAAAGGCTGTTTATCGATCCAATTATTTTGCCTGTTAAAGTTCCGAACGCCCAGTCCCAACCCGGCAATATCTTAACTGCGATGGATCAGATAAAATACCTGTCGGATCCGGCCCCGCATATGACCATTGGACTGTCAAATCTTTCTCAGGGAGCGTCGGAAAGAAGCCTGATAAACCGGGTATTTCTCGCTATGGCAATTTCTCGCGGTCTGGACTCAGCTATTGCCGACGTATTCGACCAGGCCCTGATGAATGTTGTAGCTACTTCTGATTTGCTGATGAATAAGCAAATATATTCAGACTCTTTCCTAAAGGTCTATAGCTCGGTAAATAAAGGTTAATTTGGCATATAAACGTAACATAACCGGGCGAGGCCGCAAATACTCAAATAGCAAAATAGTACAAAATAAGCTCTAAGTTTATACCTGCTTCGGCAGTTTTCGAGGATAATACAAAATTCCTGCAAAAGCCTCTGTATTCACAGGTTCGAGCATTGAATGGAAATGCCGTATAACAGATTTAAACAATATTAAAATATATGAGGAAAGACCTATGAAGCTTGACGCAACAAAAATGAAGGATTGGCAGATTGCAGAAGCTGCCGAAGAAGGGATGAAACCTGTTAGCCAACTGGCCCAGGAGATGGGACTGAAAGAAAGTGAGCTTATTCCAATGGGACGCAAGCTGGCTAAAGTCGATTACCAGCAAGCTCTTGCCCGCCTAAAGGGCACACCTACAGCAAAGTACATTGATGTTACAGCTATCACACCGACGCCTCTGGGTGAAGGCAAAACAACCACCGCTGTCGGACTGATCGAAGGCCTCGGAAAACTGAAAAAACGCGTCGTCGGTGCAATCCGGCAGCCCAGTGGCGGTCCGACTTTCAACATCAAAGGTTCAGCGGCCGGCGGAGGTCTGGCACAGTGCATTCCCCTGACGCCCTTCTCTATCCGCCTTACGGGTGATATCGACTGCATTACAAACGCCCACAATCTGGCTATGGTCGCCCTGACCTCACGTATGCAGCACGAACGCAATTATGACGATGCCCGCCTGGCTAAAAGTAATCTAAAGCGATTGGATATTGACCCTGAACGTGTACAAATGAAATGGGCAATGGACTTCTGTGCTCAGGCACTGCGAGATATCAGAATAGGACGAGGCGGAAAAATGGACGGTTTCGAGATGGATTCCGGTTTCCAAATTACCGTCTCAAGTGAAATCATGGCGATACTGGCCATTGCCAAAGACTTAAAAGACCTGCGGGAGCGTATGGCTAAAATTGTCGTAGCCTACGATAAAAAGGGCAACGAAGTTACCGCCGCCGACCTTGAGGTTGACGGCGCTATGACCGCCTGGATGGCCGATGCGATAAATCCGAACCTGCTCCAGACCATTGAAGGCCAACCTGTATTTGTTCATGCCGGCCCATTTGCAAACATTGCTATCGGCCAAAGCTCGGTCATCGCAGACAGGATAGGAACAAAACTGGGCGATTATCTTGTAACAGAGAGCGGTTTTGGTGCAGATATTGGCTTCGAGAAATTCTGGAATTTGAAGTGCCGTATGTCGGGTCTGGCACCCAACGCGGTTGTTGTTGTGGCAACCATTCGAGCTCTGAAGATGCACGGTGGAGGACCTGCCGTGAAACCCGGCGTGCCACTAAGTGAAGAATACACCAGTGAAAACCTTGAATTAGTCGAAAAAGGATGTGAGAACCTGATTGCCCATATCGAAACGGTAAAGAAAAGCGGTGTACGCCCCGTCGTTTGCGTAAACAGCTTCTACACCGATACCAAAGCCGAAATTGCCCTGGTAAGAAAAATTGCCGAGCAAAACGGAGCTTTGGCTGCGGTTTCCGAACACTGGCTCAAAGGCGGCGATGGAGCAATCGAACTTGCTGAAGCAGTTATGCAGGCCTGCAGTGAAACGAATCATTTCAAGTTCCTTTATGAGCTGGAGACTCCACTTAGAAAACGCATTGAACTAATCGCCAAAGAAGTATATGGAGCAAGCAGCGTAACTTATAGTGATGAGGCACTGAAAAAAGCCGAGGCTCTGGAAGCCGACCCGGCCAGCAAAACTTTAGGGACCTGCATGGTTAAAACTCACCTGAGCTTATCGCATGACCCGGACCTGAAGGGAAGGCCCGCCGACTGGGAACTTCCAATCCGTGATATCCTGGTTTATAAAGGAGCAGGCTTTATCGTGCCGGTAGCCGGAGCGATTAAACTCATGCCCGGCACGGCATCGAACCCGGCTTTCCGCCGCATCGATGTGGATGTAAAAACCGGAAAGGTCCAGGGGCTGTTTTAATTTGAATATATTAAAAATAAAAGTACAAAATGCAAAATTAAGGAAGTCGTCAGCAAAAGGCTGACTCCTGAACTTTGATTTTTGATTTTTAATCTGGAGTGACCGATGACAGCACAAATTATAGACGGTAAACAAGTAGCCGCAGATATGCGGGAAGAACTGAAGAACGAAGTAGCCCAGCTTAAAGAAAAGGGCATCGTTCCCGGGCTTGGAGTTATCCTGGTGGGTGAAGATCCCGCCTCTCAGTCTTATGTTACGGCTAAAGAGCGAGCCTGTGAAAACATCGGGCTTTATTCCGATGACAACCGCCTGCCCGCCGACACAAGCCAGGAAGAACTGATGGCTCTGGTCGAGAAGATGAACAAGGACCCGAAAATCAACGGCATTCTCGTACAGCTTCCTTTGCCAAAGGGTCTTAACGAGGCCGAGGTACTGCTTGCAATCGATCCGGCCAAGGATGTTGACGGATTTCATCCTGTAAATGTGGGCAAAATGGTTGTAGGTGAAAAGGCTTTTCTGCCTTGCACGCCGCACGGTGTTATTCAGCTTTTGAAACGAAGCGGCGTCACTATCGAGGGGGCCGAGGTTGTTATCGTCGGACGAAGCAATATAGTCGGCAAACCCCTGGCAAATATGCTTATCCAGAAGAAGCCCAACGCCAACGCGACCGTAACCGTCTGCCATACACGCACCAAAGACCTTACATATCATACGAAGCGGGCGGATATTGTTATCGCTGCGGCCGGCCGGCCCAATACCGTTACGGCCGATATGGTCAAAGAAGGTGTGGTGGTAATTGATGTCGGGGTCAATCGTGTCGAGGATGCGACTAAGAAAAAAGGCTATCGTCTCGTCGGCGATGTGGATTTCGAGGCGGTTAAGGAAAAGGCCTCGTTTATTACGCCGGTGCCGGGTGGTGTTGGGCCGATGACGATTACTATGCTGCTTTACAATACCGTGGAATCGGCCAAAAGGGCCGCGGGTATTGAGGTCGAATAATAACAGATTTCCAATATCCCCGCACCCTTGATATTGGCCTAAAATTGGGTTTGTTTTGGCTTTGAATTGGCTTAAATTGGGTTTGTTTTTGGCTTTATTGGCTTTGAATTGGGTTTGAATTGGGTTTGTTTTTTCGTGAAATCGCCTTTTTCGGGCGAAAAACGCATAAAATTGGCTTTGTTTTGCATAAAAAGGGGTGATTTGTAGAGAG